>DEHT01000082.1 GCA_002352045.1 Chitinophagaceae bacterium UBA2793
GTCGGCACCGAAGGTCAGACCCGTTTAAAGGAAACATATAAAGAACACAAATTATTATGATGCTGATTTGCAATCATTGAACATAAAATGTCATAAACAGCTAAAGCAAAAAATTTCTAACAACAAAAAGAATAAGTTCTGTTGTATGAATTTATTGGAATAATAATTTACTGTTTTATGTTGAAAGAAATATGGGTTTGTGTCATCACAAACCCAGGCNNGACCTTAAGGTCGGGGCAATGAATCAAAACACTACATTTTGGGGCTTCAGCCCAACGAATGAAAGCAAAAATTGTTTTTTTATTTAAAATTCCACTTCCTCAACTTGAAACCTAAGCGAGTCAATTACGGCCTACAGCAATGAATAATTACAACTAAAAAATAAAAATATTTACAAATGATTGTAATGCTTATTGCACCAACATTACTGTTCCTTTCATTTCAATAGTTTTTCCGTCTCTGTCAACCCCTTTAATTACCCATACATAAGCACCAATGGGTTGTTTTTTCCCTTTGAAGCTACCATCCCAACCTTTCATCCATTGGTTGGTTTCAAAAACGGTTTCGCCATAACGGTTAAATACCCTGAACCATTCAGTACGAACCACCCCAACCGGTATTGGGCGAAACACATCATTGAGTCCGTCGCCGTTTGGTGTAAAGGCATTGGGTATATAGTAAGCAGGGCCTGCATAAACTTTTACAAAAACGGTATCGTAACCAATACATCCTGCAATGTCTGTTACCCTAACTACAAATTTTTGATCTTGCTGTAAAGTTGCCAATGGGCTTTGTAATGTTGCGCTATTCAATGGAAATGCCGGCGACCACAAATAATTATTACCTCCCGTTGCCGTCAATTGATGGGCAACGCCTCTTACTGCCGTTGTATCGTTTCCTGCAAAGGCAGGTACAGGAGGTTGAACTCTTACATCTACCTGGTCGCTTACCGTAAAGTTACAACCATAAGCATCTCTTACAAGCAAGGTATAAGTATAGGTGGTATCGCTATTGGCGGGGAATACTCTTGTTACAGCCTGCATGGGAAATTCTACATTGGTAGCAGGAGTCCATTCATAAGTTACCGGGCCCGAAACATTGCTGGAGCTTCCTCTTAAAATGGCATAGGTAAGATTACAAATGGCTGTATCTAATCCTGCATTTGCAACCGGTTTACGCAATACATTCACTACTATGGTATCTCTTCTTTGGCAGGTTCCCCATTGTGCATGTAATTCATACGTTGCTGTATCTAATGGTGAGGCTACGGCATTCATAATATTCGGGTTGGCTATAGTGTTAGTAGCAGTACCGTTTATGCCGGTCCAGGTAAATATATTGGTACCTGCGTTGGTTTGCGGGTTAAAGGTTACACTGCTTTCCGCACAAATAGTAACATCGGCACCCAGGGTAAGGAACATATTGTCGGTTAGTGTTATCGTGGCTGTTGCATTGGCTGTACATCCTTGCGCATCGGTTACAGTTACAGTATATGCACCATTTGCAAGTCCAGTAAAAATTCCTGTGTTGCTTCCCGAAGTATTCACCGTTGGGCCGGCAATGGTGTAACTGTAGTTGGTAGTTCCTCCAATTGCTGTTGCGGTTAACGTGCCATCATTGTTGCTACATCCCGCAGGAGTAGTACCGGTAATTGTTGCAACCAACACAGCGGGCTCAGTTAAAGTAAGACTTGTATCTTTTGTACAACCTGCAAAATCTCTAATGGTAAAATTGTAAGTACCTGCTGCCAGGCTGTTAAAAGTATTGCTGGTTTGAAAAGTGCCAGCATTGATAGCATATTCGTAAGGAGCCACTCCGCCAACAGGTGTAAAGGTTACTGAACCATTGCTATTTCCATTGCATGATGGATTTACAAAAGTTGCCGGTGTAAATATGGGTGGATTGGTAATCAAATCTACCGGGCCACCTGTTCCTGTACATCCACCTGCATCGGTAAAGCTATAGTTGTAGCTGCCCGGAGCAAGAGCAGTAAAGGTTATCGGCGCATTGCCTGATAAAGTATAAGGTCCGCCAGGGCCGGTTAATGTTACAGTATAAGGGCCTGCACTGGGTGCTGTAGGATTTATGCTGATTGAACCATTATTAATATTGTTACAAACAGGATCTGTTTTTGTAAATGTTGAACTGCGGAAAGGCCCTGCTGCAACCACAGGTGGTACAGGCACCGTTCCAATACAACCTGAAGGGGTAACAAAGCTAATGGTATAAGTTCCGGGAGCTAAACCGGTAAACACACCTGTTGTATTGCTAACCGCTCCGGGGTTGAGGGTGTAAGTTGTTCCTGCTGCAACGGTTGTAACTGTAACCACGCCATCGTTTACGGTAGGGCAACTGGTAGCAGTAGTAGAAGCGGTAGTAGTTGGTGCAGTACCTGCTGCTACCACAGGGTTTACAGTTACTGTGCCTGTGCAACCTGCAGGAGTTACAAATGTAACAGTATAGGTGCCTGCCGCTAACCCTGTAAAAATACCGGTAGTATTTATTACTGCACCAGGGTTTAAAGTATAAGTTGTACCTGCCGCAAGCGGAGTAACAGTTACAGAGCCATCATTTACCCCCGGGCAACTGGTAGCGGCTGTAGTTGCAGTACCGGCTAATCCAGCTCCAGGATTTATTGTAATAGTAGTAGGCGTAACAGTTCCAATGCAACCACCTGCTGTAGTAATTCCTAAAGTATAAGTACCAGCAGGTAAATTGTTGAATGTACCTGTGGTATTAGAAAACGCACCGGGATTAACGGTATAAGTAGCACCGGCCACCGGTTGAAAAACTATTACTCCATCATTAGCGCCTGCACAAGAAGTGGGGGCTGCTGTAGCAGTTGTGGAAGGTACTGTACCTCCCAACACATTAATGCTTCTGGTACCCTGGCATCCATTTGCATCGGTAAATACTACTGTATGAAAACCTGCAGAAACACCAGTGAATACATTACTGGGTTGAAATGCTCCTCCATCTAATGAATAAGAATAAGGAGCTGTTCCGGGGTTTGCTCCAAAAGGATTGGTGATGGTAATGGTGCCATCATTTACTCCCGGGCAAGAAGCAGGTGTACTGTTGATAGCGCCGGTAAGGGCTGTACCAGCAGTCACATTTATATTAAGCGTTCTGGTACATCCATTAAAATCGGTTAATAAAACGGTATGAGCGCCAGCAGAAACACCTGTAAAAATATTGGTTAGTTGTGCAGGACCTCCATCTAGGGAATAGGTATAAGGTGCAGTACCGCTGGTAGGCGTTACCGTAATAATTCCATTATTTACACCGGCACATGTAGTGGCGGTTTGTGAAATGGATGCAGTAATAGCTGTACCCGCAGTTACAGTGGTGGTTACCGTACCATTACAGGTATTTGCATCTGTAAATGTAACTGAATAGCTTCCCGGGGCAAGGCCTGTAAAAATTCCTGTAGCATTGGTAGTTCCTCCGGGAGTAAGAACAAATGTATAAGGACCGGTACCTGCAGTAGGCACCACTGTAATGGTTCCATTGTTTACTCCTGCACAACTGGTGCCGGTTGCGCTAATGGTTCCCGATAAATTTGAAATTACATTAACCACTACTGTAATGGTATTGGTACATCCGTTTGCGTCTGTAACTGTAACCGTATGGCTTCCTCCTGCAACATTGGTGAATATGTTAGATGCCTGTGGGGCACCTCCATCTAATACATAAGAAAATGGTGCGGTACCCGATCCGGGTGGAACAGTAACAGTAATGGATCCGTTGTTAATACCACAAGCAGCGTCGGTAGTGCTTGCTGTAAAAGTTAATAGAGGTGATTGAGAAACATTAATGGTATCGCTGCTTACAATATTGGTACCGGTAGGGCAGGCATCGTATGTAGTTCTAATGATATATTGGCCAAAAGAGGGAGGACAAAAGTTGGAAAAATTAATATTTACCATTCCAGGAGTTCCGGGTGTTACTGTTGCGGTAGAAAGTGTAGCACCGGCCAAATTGGTTATTTCACTTGAAATAAGCCTGGAGGTAGCACCGGCAGGTGTAAACCTGTACCCGGTATTTGATTCTGTCCACTGTGTACAGTTTTTACCAGGTGCCACTACTCCTTGTGTTCTACTATAATCCTGAATACCTAAAATAGCATAACCATTATTCCAACTGGTACAAAGGGGTTTGTCTGCAATAAAAACTTCAACAATACCTGTTCCTTCGTGCAATACTATTTGCGAAGTCATTCTGTTATTGCTGCATAAGCCTCCAAAAAAAACTACATTGTAAAAACTAATTACAAATTTTCTGCATGGAGCAGTTCCAAAAGTATTGTACTCAATTCTTCTTAATGGAGTACCGGAGGTTATACTTGGATCGATATCCATATAGCCCGCCATTATTGCCGTTCGGGGAATATAACGGTCTGCAATACCCGATGGCGCACCTACCGTACCATTTGGAATGGTAATGGGCGGGTCTAAATCATAATTATTATCCTGGTTGGCACACAATGCTTCAAAAGTAGCTATGCCATTGGAGCCAATCACTATATTATTATAGGTGCTGTCGTAAAAACAAAATGGGAAACCAATGGGGATTAGTGGCGAATAAGTATCATCCTGGTAAGTAGTAGTAAGTTCTGTACCTAAAGTAGCAGGATAACTCATAAAAGGAACGCTGGATAAAATATAGGTTTCATCGCTCCTTAAATCGGGTACACTAAAGGTTAAGTTTTGGCATGTGGTGTTACATGGAAACACCACATTGGTACCATTTAAATTGGTTGGTACACAACTTTGCGAAAAACTGCGGTTAGCAAAAAGAAAATTGGCTGCAAAAAACAGCAGCGGTAAAAGTTTTCTCATAGTAAAAGCCTGTTAAAGTATGGAACAAGATAAAGAAAATTTTCACCCCTTTAACAATTAGATAACTTTTCTATAAAAGTTATCTAAAAAAGCTATTTTGTTTTAAACCGCAATCATAGAAGAATTACTAAATATTAGCGCAATTGATAACTTGTTGGTTTTATAACGGGATTATTAATTATGAGAACCAACTTTAAAACTATTCCATTTTGGTAAAATGTAGCGGTAAAGAAGTTTTTCTCCATTTTAAAACCAACCTATTTCACTTCAATTTCATCTACAAATAACCAGGGCTTGCTACCGGCACCGGGTTTTCCATCGGCAATAATGCCTGCATTTTTAGCAATAACTTTTATAAACCTTGCCCGGGTTGATTTTTGGCTGTTATAGGAGAGATTTCTTTTTTCTTCTAAATTAATGGCAGTGTCTATTAGCGTAAATTTATTGCCATCATCACTGCTATAAAATGCTACAAATTGTGGACGGTATATCCAACTTCCTGCTTGCTCAAATGCATGCAATGTTATCCTGTTTACCGACTGAATGGAGCCAAGATCAATGGTAGCTTCTAAATCGGTTCCCGAAAAACCTAAGAACTGTGAAGACCTGCTCATGCCCATTGTATTTTGTACACCATCTACCAATGTAAAACCACCACTTCCTTCATAAGATTTTGAAGGCTGTGAAGCCAGGCTTACGGGTTTGCCGCTGGCTTTATTAATGTAAAACAATTGTGTAATAGTATTGCTGAGAGGCTCTTTCTGTTTGTTTAATAACCTTGCAGATAATTGAATAGTTTCATTTACTACAATGGGTTTGCTGTAAGAAGCTTGATTATCGGTAGCGCCATACACTATGTTGCCATCTGAATTTTTGCTTTTTAATTCCCACCCGATACCATTGCCGGGTAATGGTATTACTTTACTTTGAATATCGTAAAATGCATTGCTGAAACTGGCCCCCCAACTTTTATAACGGGCAAAAATTGTAGGAAGCCTTTCTTCAAAATTGCTCCAACTACGGTTTTCTTTGGGTGTCCACAGTACTTCGCTTAATGCACTCATGCGTGGAAAAAGCATGTACTCCGTTTTTTTATTGTTGGTAATATACTCTCTCCATAAATTGGCTTGCGCTCCTAAAATAAATTTTGCTTCGGTTGCATTTAATTCAGCAGGTATTGGTTCGTAGCTATACACTTTTTCTACACTGGTAAGTCCGCCAAAAGTTACGCTGTCTTCGTTGCTGCTTTGCGAATGGTCGAAGTACATCCATCCACCGGGAGTCATTATTACATTGTGCTGTTGCTTTGCAGCGGTAATGCCACCTTCTTCGCCACGCCAGCTCATTACGGTGGCGTTGGGAGCAAGGCCGCCTTCTAAAATTTCGTCCCAACCTATAATGTTTCGTCCTTTACTGTTTAAATATTTTTCTACTCTTTGAATAAAATAACTCTGCAATTCATGTTCATCTTTAAGTTTTTCTTTTTTTAGCCTTGCCTGGCAGGCAGTACATTCTTTCCATCTCACTTTAGGGCTTTCGTCGCCACCGATATGAATAAGTTTCGATGGAAACAATGCCATCACTTCATTCAACACATTTTGTATAAAAGTAAATGTAGAATCGTTGCCTGCACAAAACACATCATCAAATACGCCCCATGTTTCTGCCACTTTGTATGGGCCTTTTGTACAACCTAAAAATGGATATGCTGTTAAAGCCGCCAAAGCATGACCGGGCATTTCAATTTCGGGAATTACATTCACATGCCGTTCGGCTGCATACTTCACCACTTCTTTTATTTCGGCCTGGGTATAATAACCTCCATATCGTTTGCCATCATACACATCGCTGCCATAAGCGCCTACCAGCGTTTGAGCTCTATATCCACCTACCTTGGTGAGTAATGGATATTTTTTTATTTCAATTCGCCAACCCTGATCATCGGTAAGGTGCCAATGAAAATTATTGAGTTTATGAAACGCTAAATAGTCTATGTATTTTTTTATATAACTCACCGGTGAAAAATGCCTCGATACATCGAGATGCATTCCTCTATATTCAAATCGAGGATAATCGGTTATGGATAATTTAGAAATGGGTAATGGATAATTTATTTTTTTTTCAGCATCGTTTTTTATTGGTAAAAGCTGAATGAGGGTTTGATAAGCATAATACAATCCTGCAGCATCGGCCGCAACTACCGATATTTTGTTGTTTTGTACATCAAGCCGGTAACTTTCTTTTTTGGTATTTTTTTTATCAATGGAAAATTGAATATAATTATCCTTTGAAGCAGTTGCTGTTTTTAATGGAAGCAACCCTAAAGTTTGCAAATAGAGATTAAAAAGTACGGCCACTTTTTTTTCTTCTGCCAACTTTGCTACCAGGATAGTTTTTTCATCAATAGCAGTTAAACCTTTGCCTACACTGTATTCGGCTGGCATTGGTACAATGTTTAAAACCTGTTGCGCCGAAGCGTGTATGCCGGCAAGCAGTGCGAAGCAAGCAAATAATTTTTTCATTCGTTCTTTAAAATTGGTAATTCAAAATTAGTACCCGATAGAATATGAATGATGGCAGGTACAAAATCTTTTTCTTCTGCCGTATAAATATTTAAAAATTGTTGAGGATTTCTATCGGCCAGCGGAAACCAACTGCTTTGAATTTGAATCATCAGTTGATGACCTTTTTTAAAAGTATGTGCTACATCGGGCAATTCAAACTTAACTCTTGTGGGTTGATTGGGAATAAAAGCTTCGGGTGTAGTGAAACTATTTCGGTATTTGCCTCTCATTATTTCTCCTCTTACTAACATTTGATAACCGCCCATTGGATATGCTGAACCATTTGATAGCGTACCTGAGTTGTACGAAAAATTTTCTGGGAAAACATCAATTAGTTTTATCACAAAGTCTGCATCGGTGGTACTTATAGAAGTTAGTAGGTTGGCAATTACAGGGCCTGCTATCGTAAGGTCTTCCTGAATGTTCATGGTAAAGGTTAGTACATCGGGCCTGCGGCTGGCAAAGCGTTGGTCGTCGGTCATATACTCACGGGTACGTCGGTCGTGTACATCTTCGGTATAGGGTACGGGCTTTGTAGGATCGCTTACATACAAATAGTTCGCTATGGTATCTTCCTGGTAAAAAATTAGTTTGTGATTAATGCCGGTAAACAATTTTTTTATGCTGATGTTTTTTGCAGGCCATTGGTCAAAGGTTTTCCAGTTGTTTTCGCCTGTAAAAAAAATAGTGGCTTCGGCCAATTGACTAACATCACCTTTGCCTTTTAAATGGTATTGAAAAAATGGAATCTCAATATTTTTTTGAAAGTATTCGGATGTGTTGCTCTCAAAGCTAACGTTGCCCAGGTAACTACCTTCACGGCTCCATTGCCCATGATACCAGGGCCCCATTACTATTTTATTATTGGTTTGCAAGCTTTGTTTTTCGGTTGCTTTGTACGAGTTCCATGCTCCCCAGCAATCTTCTGCATCAAAAACACCGCCTACCCAAAGCATAGCCGGCTTTACATTATACATTCCTACTCTTGCATTGCGTGCTTGCCACCATTCATCGTAATTAGGGTGAGCCATCATTTGATGCCAAAATTGAATGCTGTCGCCAATCATTTGGCTTAGATTTTTTAGTGTTCCTGCTTTTAGAAAAAAATCATAATTGTCTTTGTTGGTTTTTACAAAACCTGTTCCGTAGTTTTTGGTGGGTTTTGGATGTGGCTTGCCAAATACAGGGTAAAAATTAAATGCATCCATTTGAAAAAATGCACCATTGTGATGGAAGTCGTCACCAATAAACCAATCGGTAACCGGTGCCTGTGGGCTGGCCGCTTTTAGTGCAGGATGCCCGCTCAATGCGGCCTGTGTACTGTAAAATCCCGGATAGGAGGTTCCGGTTACACCCACTCTTCCATTGTTGCCTGCAATATTTTTCACCATCCAATCAATGGCATCGTAACTATCACTTGCTTCATCTATCTGTTTTCCCTTTTTATTTGCATTAAAAGGGCGTACATCCATAAATTCGCCTTCGCTCATGTAGCGGCCTCTCACATCCTGTATAACAAAAATGTAATTTTCTTTTGCATAAGCTATTTTATAATTGTTCCAAACAGGGGTGAAATTATTTTCGCCGTAAGGTGCACAAGAATAAGGAGTACGGGTTAGTAAAAATGGATGCTTTTCTGTATTGTTTTTTGGAATATAAAAACTGGTAAACAATTTTACGCCATCTCTCATGGGTATATACACCTCTTTTTTACTGTAATTGTTTACAAACCATATACTGTCTGCGTTTTGTGAAAACCCGAAAACAAATTGAAGGAGGGTAAATGTTACAATAATTAATTTTTTCATTTCATCTTGGTTTATGATTGCTAAATTTACAACAAATGGAAAGGAATATGATGCAATGCAACGAACAATTAATCTGCGATTTTTATACAGCCTTTGGGCAAAAAAATGCATCGGGTATGAATGCCTGTTATACTGACGACGTTGTTTTTTACGACCCGGTATTTGAGTTACTGGAAAATGGACGTGCAAAAGATATGTGGCAAATGCTTTGCAACAATGCAAAAGATTTACAAATTGATTTTAGTAATATTAAAGATGTGGGTGATGGTTACTACACCTGTGATTGGGTTGCTACCTATACTTTTTCTAAAACCGGCAGAAAGGTAATAAATAAGGTTAGAGCCAATATGAAAATCGAAACCGGTAGAATTATTGAACATAGCGATGCGTTTAACCTTCACCGCTGGGCTGCACAGGCGCTGGGTTTTAGTGGATGGTTGCTCGGTTGGAACAGGTTTTATCAACGAAAAATTAAAAACAGTGCCCGGCGGAGTTTGATGGATTTTGTAAACAGGGGATAATATGTATCAGGATTATCTTTTGATTGTTTTTCCAAAATTTATAGTCTATTTCATTAGCAAAAAAGCTATGTGAAATTGGTTTCACATAGCTTTTTTAGTATCCTTTGCCAAACTGCTTTGTAGTTGATTTTGCCAACTGTTTTTCAGTATTATACCATTAAATTAAGATTTAATCAACCCTTGTAATTTTTATCATATTGGTGGGCAGGTGAAGTGCAACCGGTGTACTGCCCGTATTTACCACTATATCGCCTTTTTGTATATAGCCTCTTTCTTTTAAAATATTCAACTGGTCTTGAAAAATATCATCCAGGCTTTCTTCTTCATCATAAAAAAAAGCTCTTACACCCCAGCTTAAACTAAGTTGATTGATTAAACTTTTTTCTTTACTAAAAATAAACAGTGGTGTTTTGGGCCTGTAACTACTTAGCATAAACGCAGTATAACCGCTTTGGGTCATACCAATAAGCGCATGAGCATGTGCATCTTTTGCTAGATTAGCTGCATTGTAACAAATAGCATCACTTAAAAATGATGGGGAGTGGGGTTGCGGCGTTAGAATATCATCTTTAGCATATTCATACACCGTGGATTCTACCTGCTGAATAATTTTTGTCATGGTTTCAACAACCAGCACCGGATATTGCCCGGTGGCAGTTTCGCCGCTAAGCATTACAGCATCGGCTCCTTCTAAAACTGCGTTGGCCACATCACTTACTTCGCTTCGGTTGGGTTTGGTACGGTCGAGCATGCTTTCCATCATTTGTGTAGCTACAATCACCGGTTTGGCACGGTGCATACATTTTCTAATGATGTCTTTTTGAATAATGGGTACCTTTTCAATTGGAACTTCTACACCCAGGTCGCCACGGGCTACCATTACTCCATCGCTTTCTACAATAATATCCCTTAGATTTTTTAAGGCCTCCGGCATTTCTATTTTTGCAATGGTTTTTATTTTACTATTTTTTGCTTTTATCCTGCTTTTTAGATTAGTAATATCTTCTGCACTGCGTACAAAAGAAAGTGCTACCCAATCGAGTTTTTGTTCAATTATAAATTCCAGGTCGGCTATATCTTTTTCGGTAAGCGAAGGCATAGAAAGTGCAGAGTCGGGGAGGTTTACCCCTTTTTTTGGAAGCAGCAGTCCACCCAGGGTAACGCTCATTTTTACTTCCTGATCATTGATGATTTCCATTACTTTCACTTCCATTTTACCATCATCTAAAAAAACACGTTCACCGGGTTTTACATCTTTAGCCAAATTGGGATAGCTTACATAAACTTTAGCCGCATTGCCCACAATTTTTTGAGTGGTGAAAATTATTTGCTGTCCTGCCTGCAATAAAACTTTACCATCTTCCAGGTCGCCTACCCTAAGTTTAGGGCCTTGCAAATCGCCCAGAATAGCAATATTATAAGGTTCTGTTTTAATTATTTTGCGAATGTTTTCAATTACTGCTTTTTTGTCTTCGTGGCTACCATGCGAAAAGTTTAGGCGAAAAACATTTACACCTGCTTTTACCAATTCTAAAAGTTTATCGTAGGTATCGCAAGCGGGGCCTACGGTTGCAACAATTTTGGTTTTTTTCAATGAATGTGTCATACCGGCACGGTTATCCATTTGCTGGTATAAATATTTATCTAAATTCTTGCTCATGCTTTATTTTATAATTTTTGTTGTTAGGAGTTTTTATTAAGAAGAAAGTATTTTCACAATCTTCATCCATTCGTCGTTTATTTTTTGTTTCTTTTTTACGGCTTCATCAATGGGTGTATAGCACATTCTATTGTTTACAATGCCTACAAATACGTTGTATCTTCCTTCCATCAGGCATTCTACTGCATGGTAGCCCATTCTGCTGGCAATTACCCGGTCGATACAAGTAGGTGCACCACCTCTTTGAATATGGCCCAGTATGCAAAGTCTTACTTCCTGATTAGGTAATTTTTCTTTAATAATTTTTGCTACTTCTTCACCACCGCCAACACCATCGCCTTCTGCCACTACAACAAGGTTAACTAACTTTTTTCTTTTTTCTTTTTCCTGCAATCCTGCCACCATTTGTTCTACATCGGTTTTCTTTTCGGGTATCAAAATATTTTCGGCCCCGGTGGCAATGCCGCTGTGCAGCGCTATATATCCTGCATCTCTGCCCATAACCTCTATTACAAATAAACGGTCGTGTGCATCGGCAGTATCTCTTATTTTGTCAATAGCTTCTACAGCGGTATTCACTGCGGTATCAAAACCAATGGTAAAGTCGGTGCCGGCAATATCTTTATCAATAGTGCCCGGCAAACCTATCACCGGTATATCAAATTCGTTGCTGAATATTTGTGCTCCTCTAAAACTACCGTCGCCGCCAATAACTACCAGGCCATTGATGCCCAACTTTTTTAAATTGTTGTATGCTTTTTGTCTTCCTTCAGGAGTAAAAAATTCTTTGCTTCTGGCCGTTTTTAAAACAGTACCTCCTCTTTGAATAATATTTGCTACGCTTCTGCTTTCTAGTTTTACAATATCATTTTCTACCATACCACTGTATCCTCTCATGATACCATACATTTCCATTCCATTATAAATACCTGTGCGTACTACGGCTCTAATTGCCGCATTCATTCCAGGACTATCGCCTCCACTTGTTAATACACCAATCTTAGTAACCTTTTGTTTCATTTGTTTTTTTTAATAAATCAATTTGGGATAGAAGTAGTTGTTGCAGATACATTCCATACCCTTTTCAGCTAAAATTATAGATGAAAATTTTATTAAATATGGAAGCAGTGCGTCAAAATTACACTTTTCTCCAAATATGCCCCACAAGTTAACTATTTGTTTATTTGTTTTATCTTGACTTCAAATTTGAAAAAATGAAACAAATTCTTTTAGCCGGCATTTTACTAAGTATGAATTTATCGCAAAGTTTAGCACAGTATCAATACCCCGATTCAAAAAAAGATAACCAGGTAGATACCTATTTTGGTACACAGGTAGCCGATCCCTATCGCTGGCTCGAAGATGACAAGAGTGCCGAAACTAAGGATTGGGTGAGCAGGCAAAATAAACTCAGTTTCGATTATTTGGATAAAATTCCTTACCGAAAAAAATGGTTGCAGGAGTTGGAAGAGTTAAATAACTATCCTAAATATTCATCACCCTTTCGCAATGGGGATTATTATTATTTTTCTAAAAACGATGGCTTGCAAAACCAATCGGTTTTGTACAGGCAAAAGGGTTTGAATGGCCAACCCGAGTTGGTGCTTGATCCTAATAAATTTTCGGCAGATGGTACTACATCTCTTGCCGTTTTTAGTTTAAGCAAAAATGGAAAGTATGCCGTGGTAGGCAAAAGCACCGGCGGCAGCGATTGGCGCACTTATTTTGTAATGGATATGCAAACACTTCAATACCTGCCCGATTCCATTGCATGGGTAAAAGTAAGTGGTGCAAGCTGGTTAGGTGATGGCTTTTTTTATAGCCGCTATCCGTCAACAGGAACAGGTAAAGAGTTGTCGGGCAAAAATGAAAATCACCAGGTGTATTACCATAAGGTAGGAACCTCTCAAAGCGATGATAAATTAGTATATGAAGATGCAGGCAGGCCATTGGCTTTTCACATGGTTTCTACTGATGAATCGCAGCGATATGTATTTTTAAATATTTCCGATAGAACCAAGGCAAAAGGAAATGCCATTTGGTACTACGATAATAATAGTACCGATAAAACATTTAAACCCATTGTAAAAGATCCCGGTGAATTTTTATACAGTGTAGTAGATGTACACAATGGAAAGTTTATTTTGAGTACAAACGATAATGCCCGGAATCAAAAAATTGTATTGGTTGACCCTGCCCAAATCGAAAAACAAAACTGGAAAACCATAGTGGCAGAAAAGAACGAAAATATTGCAGGGGTAAATACAGCAGGGGGTAAAATGTTTATCAGTTATATAAAAGATGTTAGCAGTAGGGTTTATGTGTACACTTTAAATGGGAAGTTTGAAAAAGAAGTGAAACTACCGGCATTAGGTTCTGCCGGAGGCTTTGGAGGAGAACAGGATGACAAATTTGTGTTCTATACATTTACATCTTTCACTTTTCCTCCTACCATTTATAAATATGATATTGCTTCCGGTAGAAGTGAAGTGTTTCGCAAGCCCGAAGTAAAATTTAATCCCGAAGATTATGTAACGGAGCAGGTATTTTATCCAAGCAAGGATGGTACAAAAGTGCCTATGTTTATTGTGTATAAAAAAGGGTTAAAGAAAAATGGTAAAAATCCAACGATGCTGTATGCTTATGGCGGATTTAATATTAGTGTTACTGCCAGCTTTAGCCCGGCAAGAATTTCGTGGCTTAATAATGGCGGTGTTTATGCTTCGGCCAATTTGAGAGGAGGGAATGAATATGGCGAAAAATGGCATGAAGCAGGAATGCTTTTAAAAAAGCAAAATGTTTTTGATGATTTTATAGCAGCAGGTGAATATTTAGTTTCAAAAAATTTTTGTGATAAAAACCATTTAAGCATTTATGGTGGTTCCAATGGTGGATTGCTGGTTGGTGCAGTGGCCAATCAACGGCCCGATTTATTTAAAGTGGCCATACCTGCAGTAGGTGTAATGGATATGCTTCGTTTCCAAAAATTTACCATTGGCTTTAATTGGATTGCAGAATATGGCAGTAGTGAAAAATCTATTGAAGACTTTAAAAATCTTTATGCTTATTCACCCATGCACAATATTCCAAACAATGCCAATTTTCCTGCAACGATGATAACTACTGCCGACCACGACGATAGGGTAGTNNGATGTTAATAGCGGGCATGGCGCAAGCAATCTTAAAAAGGGATTAGAATTAACTGCTGATATTTATAGTTTTATTTTTTGGAATATGGGTGTGAAACCAAAGTTTTGATGTTATAAATAAAACTTAAGCACAAAATTTTGAATTGATTTAATTGCCCTGACAAAATGTTGGGGCAATTAAATTTTTATATCCATCACTTTTTTAGTTTTCCTGCTTTTTTCTGCCATAAAACCCATGATGTGGCTTTCAATGGATTGATCAATGGTGGAGCTCAACAACGATGGATCTTTTTTTGAAATGGCTTCAATCCAGTTGGCTACCAGGCGCCAATCACCACCACCATGCCCATCGGTTTTTTGCGACCATTCGGTTTTTTTACCGGTTAAAAAATCGGTCATTACAAAACTATTCATATCACCTACAATATCGCCGAGGCTACCCATAACCCTTGTTCTGCGGCCATCATAAGAAGTAAAAGCTTCCATCGAAAAAGAAGCAGTAAGCCCATCCTCAAATAATATATTGCTGGTATAATGATCAGGTTGATCGTTGTCCATCTTATAAACACATCTACCGTAATTGGTAGTTTTTAATTGATCAAGCACATAAGCAGCCTGCTTAGTTTTGTCTTCGGGCAAGTCAAAAACATAATTCCATTGCCGCTTGCGATAATAAATTTCCAAAGCAGAGTAGGGACATTTTGATTCTACGGAACATCCATCGGTACAGCGGGCCGTACTTCCCTGGGGTGCGTTAGCAGCAGTAAACCAATCGAGGCCAGCAAAGGCATGAATACTTTTGCAGGGTTTGTTTACCATCCATCTTATTATATCAAGATCGTGGCAACTTTTTGCTAAAATAATAGGTGTGGTTTGTTTGCTATTGTGCCAGTTGCCCCTTACGTAAGAATGGCTCATGTGAATATGCTCTATGGGTTCCAGGTGTTGAATGCTCACAATTTTACCTAGTACACCACTTTGCATAATTTCTCTTAGTTTAATAAAATAGGGTGCATAGCGTAGTACATGACAAACCGCAACAATTCTTCCTGTTTTTTTTGCCAGGGCTAAAATATCTCTGCATTCTTTTTCGCTGGGTGAAATGGGCTTTTCTAATAGTATATCATAGCCCATTTCCAAAGCCTTCATACATGGGCCATAATGCAAATTGTCGGGAGTAGTAATAATGATTGAATCTGCAAATTTGGGTCTTTTAAAAACATCTTCCCATGTATGAAACCTGTTGGCAGTTTCAATATTGTGCTTAACAGCGTAGCGTTCATTTCTTATTGGAATAGGTTCTGCCACACCTACAATGTCTAACTGCTGTGCATATTGAATGGCATAGTTGCCATATAAATTGCCACGTGCTCCTGCACCACAAACAATGGCTGTAATGGGTTTGTCTAAATTTAAATCTATCTCCGGCAGTAAAATTGGATGATGGTCTTCATTCATTGCCCATGATGAAGCAGGTAGAATGGCTCCGGCAGAAAAACTCAATAATTTTAAGGCGTCTCTGCGTGATAATTTTTTTGACATATTTTTCTTTAAAGGTTTACAATGCTGTTCAACTATGTTGCAGGATATTTTTTTGCAAAAACTGTATGCTAAGTTTCATCATTGCTTCCAATTGTTTTTGGTCAATGTCTTCTAACTTTTTTATATAAATACAACCTTTGCCCATTTTAAATTTTCCAAGCTTTTGTAAAATTTTATCTTGTTCATCGGCACCGGCATACACATAGAGCGAAATAGCTGCTTTACGTGGCGAAAAACCAATCAATGGCCAATCACCTTCTTGTTTGCTTCGTTGCGATTTGTAATGGTATTTTCCAAAACCAATGATTGATGCTCCCCACATCACTGCTTTTTCACCGGTAACTTTTTCCATTAGTTTTAATAGTTCAAAACTGTCGGATTTTTTCAAATCGGTATCAGCAAATTCATTTATAAAATCAGTAACACTTTTTAGAGTCGCCTTGGTTTTAATTTCAGCCATTTTCAATTATAAAGAAAATTAAGAAAAATTCAACAAGTGTTCCGTTTATTATTCTTAATCGGTAGTTTAATTTTTTGCAAGCAATGATATAGATCTGGCAGCTATTTATAACATCAACATAAAGTTTACCTGACAATAGAATTTATTTTTAGTTTGCTTACTCCCAAATAATCGCCTTATCTTTGCATGACCTCTAGGATATTTTATAGCATTCCTCCCGGTCATATTTTATTTTCTTATTAATTGTAGTTAAAGAATTTGCCAAAAACTCAAATCATTTGGGTTTTTATGCAGATTTTTTGTTTTATATAAACCGACAAACAAAAAATGGCTAAGTACATCTTTGTAACCGGAGGGGTTACGTCATCATTAGGAAAAGGAATTATTGCGGCATCGCTGGCAAAGCTTCTGCAAAGCAGAGGATTAAAAGTTACTATCCAAAAATTTGATCCTTACATCAATGTGGACCCGGGTACATTGAACCCTTATGAACATGGAGAATGTTATGTTACAGATGATGGTGCCGAAACCGATTTGGATCTTGGCCATTACGAGCGCTTTTTGAATACGCCTACCTCGCAGGCCAATAATGTTACTACCGGCCGCATTTATCAAACCGTTATCAATAAAGAAAGAGAGGGTGAATACTTGGGCAAAACCGTTCAGGTAATTCCACATATTACCGACGAAATAAAAAGACGTATGCTGCTGTTGGGTGAGCAGGGATACGATATTGTGATTACTGAGTTAGGCGGTACTGTGGGCGATATTGAAAGTTTGCCGTTTGTAGAAGCAGTTCGCCAATTGCAATGGGAAATGCCAGAAGAAGATTGTTTAGTGGTGCACTTAACATTGATTCCGTACCTGAGTGCAGCCAAAGAATTAAAAACAAAACCAACGCAACATAGTGTGCGTATGCTTAGCCAGGAAGGTGTAAGGCCCGATATTATTGTGTGCAGAACCGAAAAACCACTTTCGGAAGAATTGAAAAGAAAAATTGCTTTGTTCTGTAATGTGAAACCCAATGCTGTAATTGAAGCAATGGATGCAGGTACTATTTATGAGGTTCCTTTAAAAATGTTGCAGGAAGGTTTGGATGTAATTGTGTTGAAGCGTTTGCAAATAAATGGTTATGCCGCACCCGAACTAAGCAAGTGGCGTGCATTTTTAGATAAACTCAATTATCCAAAAACAAAACTCAATATTGGGCTAATAGGAAAATATATTGAGCTGCAAGATGCTTACAAATCTATTTTGGAAGCCTTTATACATGCGGGTGCCGTTAATCAATGCAAAGTGAATATTGTAAATGTGCACAGCGAATTTCTTACCGAAGAAAATGTGGCAGAGAAGTTTAAAGACCTTGATGGCTTGTTGGTGGCACCTGGTTTTGGATCAAGAGGGGTAGAAGGAAAAATTACTGCTGTAAAATATGCAAGAGAACATCATCTGCCATTCTTTGGTATTTGCCTGGGTATGCAAATGAGTGTAATTGAATTTGGAAGAAATGTGCTTGGCTGGAAAGACGCACATTCTACCGAAATGAATACGGCAACGCCCTATCCTGTAATTGCATTAATGGAAGAACAGAAAAAGGTAAAGAAGAAAGGTGGTACCATGCGCTTGGGTGCTTATCCCTGCGAAATAATGCCGGGTAGCCTGGCAAACAAAGTTTACGGCACCACTCAAATTAGCGAAAGACATCGTCATCGCTGGGAATTCAATAATAATTATTTGAAAGATTATGAAGCCGCAGGTATGATACCCAGCGGAAAAAACCCTCAATCCGGTTTAGTGGAGATTGTAGAATTGCCTAATCATCCATTTTTTATTGGCGTGCAATATCACCCCGAATTAAAAAGTACGGTTGAAAATCCACATCCTTTATTTGTAAGTTTTGTACAAGCTGCCAAATGGTTTACCGAATCAAAAAAGGGGAATGTGGCGGTAGTGAGTAATTAGAAAGTAAAAAGTAAAAAGTCAAAATTTCAGCGTTCAATCTATTTAATTAAGGTGCTGAGTTTTTTATTTCTTTTTGAATTTTAGCATATAAGATGGAGAAGTTAAGTATGGAAGCGCTAAACCGTAAATCGGTGGAAGAATTTAAGCGCTCAGAAAAAACATCGGTAATTGTGGTGCTGGAGAATATTCGCAGTGCCTATAATGTGGGCAGTGTTTTTAGAACGGCAGATGCTTTTCTTCTTGAAAGTATTTATCTCACCGGTTATACTTGCAAACCTCCGCATAAAGAAATTCGCAAAACAGCATTGGGAGCAGAAGATACGGTTGATTGGAAACATTTTAATAATGCCGGCGAAGCAATTGAACACTTGCGTTGGCAGGGCTATAAAGTATATGCAGTGGAGCAGGTAAACAATAGCCTGTCTTTAGAAAAAGTACCCTTTGCTGAAAATGAAAAAGTTGCAGTAATCTTAGGTAATGAGGTTAGTGGAGTAGAATTAGAAACCATCCAACAATGTGATGGCTGTATTGAAATACCTCAGTTGGGGATGAAACACTCCTTAAACATTGCTACCGCAGCCGGTGTAGTGTTGTGGGAAATTGTAAGAACAAGAATGAAGAATATAAGTTGATTTGAAAATTTGATAATTTGAAAATTATCAGCAATATTATTTTACAGGAAGTTTATTTATGTCCACGGTTAAAAATTATCTCTCTCTTATAAAATTTTCGCATACCATTTTTGCAATGCCATTTGCATTAATTGGTTTTTTTCTGGCGTATAAAAATGTGGTACATCAGCATTTGGCCATAAAAAATTACGCTTATGCTTCTTACTTTGATAATCCATTTATTGTTCTCATTTGTATAGTCCTCTGCATGATATTTGCCCGCTCTGCAGCCATGGCATTCAACCGTTATTTAGATAGAAAGTTCGATGCCAAAAATCCAAGAACAGCTATTAGAGAAATTCCATCGGGTATTATCAACCCAAAAAAAGCTTTAAGCTTTACTATTATTAATTGCGTTTTATTTATAACTACTACCTGGTTTATTAACCCCATTTGTTTTTACTTGTCGCCGGTGGCTTTATTTGTGGTTTTGTTTTACAGTTATACCAAAAGGTTTACGGCACTTTGTCATTTGGTGCTGGGATTGGGATTGAGCCTGGCGCCCATTGGCGCATACTTAGCGGTTACAGGAAAATTCGACTGGTTACCTTTGTTTTTCTCTTTTGCAGTAATATTTTGGGTAAGCGGGTTCGATATCATCTATGCCTTGCAGGATGAAGAATTTGACAAAAGCAATCATTTACATTCTATACCGGCTGCATTGGGAAAGAAAAAGGCCTTGAGGGTTTCAGAATTGTTGCATGTATTAAGTGCAACATCTGTTATAATTGCCGGCTTTTATGGAAGCTTTGGTATTTTATATTGGATTGGTGTGGCCGTATTTACCAGCATGTTAATTTATCAGCATTCCATCGTAAAACCTCACGACCTTAAAAGGGTTAATGTAGCTTTTATGACGGCTAATGGAATTGCGTCAGTAGTATTTGCACTCTTCGTAATTTTAGATTTCTTTATCATACTATAAATAATTTTAATTATTTGGCCAGGATACTTGCAATAGATTATGGAGGAAAACGCACCGGCATAGCCGTTACCGACCCTATGCAGATAATTGCTACAGGACTTACTACTATTGATTCAAAAGAGTTAATTCCGTTTTTGAAAAAATATTTTAGCACCGAAACAGTCGAACTTATTATTATAGGTATGCCGGTAAACTGGGATGAAAGCGATACGCATGGAACGCCCTTAGTAAGAGAAGCTATTAAAAAACTTCTAAAAGAATTTCCACAAATGCCCATCAAAGAAGTGGACGANNTTAGTAGATGAAATTGCTGCCACCATTATGTTGCAGGAGTATATGGGCATTAGAAGTTAAGCGTTGAAAGTATAGCGTGTGGAAGAAAACGATTGTTTATCTTCAACTTCACAATGTTACAAATCCAAAATAGCCGTTGCTTTCATACCTTTGCGCCATGATTTTACCTATTGTGGCATACGGCTCACCCATTTTAAGAAAAGTATCTCAGGATATTGAAAAAGATTATCCTCAATTAGAAAAATTGATTGATGACATGTGGGAAACACTCTATCACAGCAATGGTGTGGGTTTAGCAGCGCCTCAAATCAACAGGGATATTCGCATTTTTTTAGTAGATACCCTTCAAATTTTTGAGAACGATGAAGACAGAGAATATGATCAATATCCCGATAAACCCGGATTCAAAGGGGTTTTTATTAATGCACATATTGTAGAACTGGGCGGAGAAGATTGGAGTTACAATGAAGGTTGTCTTAGCATTCCAAAAGTAAGAGAAGATGTTATGCGTAAACAAACCGTTACATTAGATTATTTTGATGAAAATTTTCAAGCCCGGCGCAAAACTTTTAATGGGGTTACGGCAAGAGTAATTTTGCACGAATACGATCACCTGGAAGGAAAACTTTTTATTGATTACATGAAGCCCTTAAAAAAAACACTCATCAAACGTAAATTGGATGATATCAGCAAAGGAAAAATAAAAGTGGACTACCGGATGATTTTTCCAAAATAACTTATCATTTTTTTAAACTTTATACATTTAGTTTTGCAGGTATGAAAAATATTTTCATACCTGTTTTGTTTTGTATAAGTACAAGCCTCATTGCTCAGCAACCGGCTGATACTGTAATTGCCGGAAAAAAAATAATCACCCTCAGCAATGTGGTGATTGATAAAAACTTAGATGTGCCCGGTTTTATCAATAAAATAAAAGACGATACCAGTTATTACAAAGCTTTTAAAAATTTGCGCATTTTGGGTTTTTCTGCTATCAACGATATTCGGATGAATAAAAGAAACGGTAGTTTAAAAGCGTCTTTGTTCAGCAAAACAAAGCAACACCGGAAAAATAATTGCCGAACCATGGAAGTGTTGCAAGAAACCAACAGCGGGGATTTTTATACGGATGATAAAGAGTATAATTATTACACCGCTCAAATGTATGCTTCGCTTTTTTTTACGATTGATTCGGTGTGTGGTGAAACCAATGTGGTGGGCAATACGGCATTTAGTGTTTCGGGCAAAAGCGGAATGGAGAAGCACAAAGAGCAATTGAAAATGCTGTTTTTTAATCCGGGTAAAAAAATAAAGGGCCTGCCTTTTATGAGCAGCAAAACAGAAATATTCAGTGATGATATGGCCAACAACTACGATATGGATATTGATTTTGAAGAACGCAATGGGATCAACTGCTATGTATTTACCCAAAAAGTAAAGCCGGGTTTTGAAGATGATGTGGTACTAGATGAAATGGTAACCTGGTTTCACGATAAAACTTTTGAAGTAGTGGCCCGCAATTATTCATTGAGTTACGATGCTGCTGTATATGATTTTAAAGTTCAAATGCAGGTNNGGCAATTGGAAAGCCATTACAAAAAAAAGAGAGCGGGGCGTTTTTACCGCAACGCTTTTCGATTTCAATAATGGCAATTAAAATTGGTTAATTTTTTACTTTCTTTAAAACCGGTACAGCCATCATTCCGGAAGCATCCCTGTAGTCAATAAGTTGCTGATCGCCTTTTGAATTAAAACGGTAAACAGTTCTGCTAATATTTCCTTTTACGGTTAATGCCGTTTCGCCGGTATATTCAAATAATACATCGTTCCACATTTTTGTGGGCGCAGTGGTTGGAGTAATGCTTGAAAGTTGTAGCATTAATTCTTCTCTTTTATTTCCGCAGCAGCTCATAAATTATAATTTTAATTTTTGTTAATTGAGTAATTAAAACAAATTGGGCTAAAGCCCTCAAAGATTAAAACTTTCATTTGCCTCCAACTTAAGGTGGAGGCAAATGAAAGCAAAACTCAATACTACCGGGCTTTAGCCCAATTTATCAAAACAACATTAATTTTTAGTCTTCAAAATATTGCGGAGGTTTGTTTTGTTTGTTGGTTAATTTTTCAATAACACAAGCAGCTCCCGATAAAGCCAAACTATAAATGATGCCTTCAATAAAATTGCTTGCAAGCCATATTGCAAAAGGAATGGCAGTCCAAATACTAAGGCAATAAAAACAATCGAGCAGGGTAGCAAAGAATCCCTGCCCGATTTTTTTTCGCAGGTTAAAAATTAAATCAAATGGCCCATCTTCTTTACTCAACAAATGAGTGATACGCCAAACCGCCAAAAGCGCAACAGCGAATTGAAAATAGAGCATGGCCTATTTTTTTATTTGGGTTGCAGGTAAATTGCTGCACCATGTGCTCCCGGATTTCCAATGCCACTATTGTAACCATTGGTACGGCGAATAGCCGCATCTAAACCAAATGATAACACTGCAAACTGCTCGCCGGGCCTTAACCAACCGCCTTCGGCTGCTGAAGGTTGCAGCGTTACGGTTACAAATCCATTGGTGCCAAAATCGCCCAACGTACCATAATATCCCGGGCAGTTATTGGCATCGGTATTATTGGCATTGCTTCCACTGGCCAATACGCCTGCCGATTTTGTGCCTGCAATACTTAATGGAGAACTTACATCTACTTCAATAGCCTGAGGGCATTTGCCAATGGTTAAGTTGTAAAAATCTGTAAAGCCCCATGCATCAAATGCTTTAAACTGTACTGTTAAAGGCATATTCATTTCAGATGGTAACAGTTTGAACAAACCGCATGGAATTTTTTCGGGAGCTCCTGTAAAATCAATATTGCCAAAACCATATTCCAATGGCCTGTTGTTAATGTACAGTGCAATTAAGTCTTTGGCGCCGGGTACTAAGTTGCCGGCAGCATCGTAACCTTCAACCAAAAAATAAACTTTTCCCGGTGTGCCTGCTTCATAAATAGCACTGTTTAATTGTGCATACCTATCGAGGTTTGAAAATTCCCAATCAATACCATCAAAAAATACCTCTGCCTGAATGTTGATATAGGCAGGTACAGGCTGTGCCGCTGCACCATCTACTTTTAATGAAGTAGTATGTGGGCCCACCAGGTCGCCATTATAAAATGGAATAAAACGTTTTGAAAATTTTGGATGAAGATAATTTTGTGTTACAAACTGCCAACTTCCTCCGGGCTTTTTAAAACGAATGGTATAGAACCTTACGATAGGATCATTTTTTTTGCGTTGTAAATTATACATACAACCTTTTACATCTATTGATCCGCCCCAGCATGCACAATCTACTCCAAAGCCGGCCATTGAATTGTGTACGGTAATTTTTCCGGAAGCACTTAAATGATTGTTGTAGCCATTGCGATCCAATGCCGCAGTAGAGAGGCTTCCGGCACTGTTTTGATTACCGCCAATAAACACATTACCCAGGCTGCCAATAAGGTTGCCATTAAAGCATAATGAGGATGGGTTAATTTTTTCTTTTGGCAGGCAAATATCAATTCGCCTCATTTGCGGTACATTGAAATATGGAGCAGTTTCGTGTAAAATTGCTGATGGATGAAGACTATCAGCTACCGATACAATTATATCGGGCCTTGCCTGCACAGCAACATCTTCACCTGTAGGTATATCGTTATCTATTTCGTTTACCAATTCACTAAAGCTTTGAGAAAAACGGAAGATATAATTACCATTCATGTCGGAAATGGCATGGCCCAATTGCAGCCTGTCGCCTGTACCTGTATAAGCACTGCCGGCAAGCTCTGCAGCAGTGCGGTCGTATTCAGAAAATTTAAGAGTGATATTTACACCGGGTTCCACTGAGCAACGCAGTCTTAAATTATCGGTAATTTTTGCCAGGTCGGCCCTGTTAAATGTGGTGCTAACTGCTTTGGATGTTGCTTTTGAAAGCGAAACGGTTCTATCGAATTTAAAGTTTGAAATAGATGGAGCCATTTCTCTTGCTGCCGTTTTTTTGCTGCTGCCTTCGTTCACTTGAACACTTCTAAAAACATCCACTCTTTTTTGAGGAATGGGTAAATCGTCGGTAAGATTAATCATCATTGGTGTGAAAAAGGGTGGAGGATCGGGCGGATTAGGATTGGTAGGTGGAATGCGTTCGGGATACAAATCTTTAATAGCCGCTTTTAGCTGATCCACTTTTAAAGCTTCTAAAAATTGAGTGTAGGTATCAATTACCAGCCATCTTCTAATACAAGGATTGAATCGGCAAAAACCACTGTACAAACTTACGTTTCCATAAAGCATATAATCGGTTGCCGATGCCGGAGATGTACAGGTTAACACTAAGTCGTTAAAATCTTTATCACCGCCTGCATCGTTCGATTCAATGTCAAAAACAAAATTGCCCGAAACAATGGTTGGAAATTTTATCCTGGTATCCGACAAACGAAATCCATTACCCGGATCGTTTAAAATGGCTAAGCTCCATTGGTTACCGGTAACAGTTACCGGAGGCGTAGTGGCTGTAACGTCGTGTGTGCCGTTGCCACTGATGGCGCCGGATACAACAAATCGTTGAGGGAAAGAAGCTTCCTTTGATTTTACGCTTATGGTCCAGTTGCCATGCATTGAAATTAACATAGTATAATTTTTTGTTGCTGCCTAAGCAGCATGGTTGAATAAATAAAAAAGAGTACGGATTATTAAATGCTTAATCTGCAATTACAGGCGCAGGAGGGCAACACCTGTATTCTTGAGATTTTTCAAGCAATTCAATTTGCTTACGCAGCAAATCGTTTTCTAATTGCAATTTTTCTTTTAGCAATGGCTCACATACATCACATTCATCTAAACAGCCTTTTACAATAATGCCGGGTGTTGGAAGGCTAAATTCAGATTCAAATTCAATCACCTGTTTTGTTTCGGTGGTTACCTTTCCGTTTTTGTCAATTAGGTTTTTTGCTATTAATTGATCATCTACTTCTTTCAAAGCTTTCAACCTGGTTTCATTGTCTATTGCAGTTCCAAAAGACTGCTCGTTTCCAAAATTTACCCTTGTAAGCAGCGGGGCAGTTTTTAAAAGTGAAGAGGCTTCAATGCCCGAGGATAGTGCCAATGCATTTACACCGGTTACAGCAGCGGGTGTTTTTCTAATGGCTAAGGTTGCAGGAATATCCTGTGGCACCAAGGCAACCGGTAGTTTGCGTAGAGCAGGTTGCAATATGCCGCCAATGGGTGCATTATCGTCCAACACTCTTCTTTCTATGGCAACCAGTTCAAATTTTATTTTTTGTTTTTTGTTGATACGGTAAAACATGTAAGTAACAGCATGGCATTTATTGTAATTGCTAAACTCACGGCTGCTTGCTTCAAAATGTTCTTCCGATTCACCCTCGGTATGGGTACGGCTGCTTACTTCGCCTATTGAAACCGAATGCGCTTTTCGGGTAGCGCCCACGGCTTGCGAAGCAGCACTTTGCACATGGGTGCGTTGTTGATTTAAATAATCAGATACAGAGCTACTGTTGTGATTGCCGCTTGCATTGGTGCTTGCGCTGGCACTCAAACTAAAAATGCCGATGCTACCTTCTGCATCGCCATGAAAATCCCAATGACCTTCATTAGAACTTTCGGCGTGGCCCGATTGTGCAGCAGAAGCATCGGCCATATATTTTTGTGTAGCGGTCATAAAATACTGCTCTTCCGAAATTTGTTCACTGCGATAGCTTAGTTTGCTTTCGCTATCGAAACTAAAGCGGCTGCGGCGGTCGGTGGTGGCCAGGCGTACTTTTTCGCCGGGCAGCAAAGTGGTGCTGTACGCCGGATCGCCAAGGGTTAAGCCAAGGCTGCAACGAGAAAATTTAAAGTGGAGAATTACTTCAACTGTTAACCTGCGCCTGTTGCCTGCTACTAATGAAGTAGGATAAGTAAGCACTCTGCTAAAATTGAATACATCGCATTGGTCGTCTTTAATCAGTTCGGGGCAGCATGGAATTGTTGTTAAATGTTCGTTTGGCATTTTAAATGGTGTTTTTAATGTTAGCAATACGTTTTTGTTTCAGCTACTGCAATAGCTTTTCCGGCGAATGGGTATTCGCTTTTTTGAAAATGCTAAGTTGATTAATTAGGCTAAAATGTTTTTCTGAATATTAGCTGTTGCAGGTGTTAGGCTTACAGGGAAAGCGCAGTTGCTGAAATAGAGTACAAACATACAAAGCAAAAAACGGTTTTGCAATACGTAATTGTGGTAGTTTTAAAATTATTAAATCTTCGCTTTAATAATTTGAAAAAATTGGAAAAGGAAATGATGCAATTTTTTTATTCAGGCTATTTTGTTGAGTAAATATTCCAGCCCATTAATTTTTATTTCGTACAAGGTTTGTAATTGAATACCGAGTTTTCCCTTTGGGAATCCCTTGCGTTGAAACCACTCTAAATAACTTACCGGGAGATTACGCAACACGGTTCCTTTGTATTTTCCAAAGGGCATTTTAAGTGTAACAATGTCTATGAGTATTTGGCCATTTGGTATTGGAGTTTCTTGCATAATTATTCCTCGTTTTTAAATTGGCTATACTTTCTCCATTTTTCAATTACGCTTGCCATGTCTTGAGGAAGCTCACTGCTGAACAACATTTCTTTCCGGGTAACCGGATGAATAAAGCCTAATTCTTTTGCATGTAAGGCCTGGCGTGGACATAATACAAAGCAGTTGTCAACAAACTGTTTGTATTTGGTATAAATGGTTCCTTTTACAATTCGGTCTCCACCATAAAAATCATCGTTAAAAAGTGGGTGGCCAATATATTGCATGTGAACTCTTATTTGATGTGTACGGCCGGTTTCGAGCCTGCATTCAACTAATGTAACATAGTTGAAATTTTCCAACACTTTATAATGAGTAATAGCATCTTTACCGTATTCGCCATCGGGGTAGGTGGTAAATAATTTTCTAAAACGCTGATGACGACCCACATGCCCGGTGATGGTACCTTCCTGTTCATCAAAATTTCCCCATACCAATGCAACATACCTGCGATGAACGGTATGATTAAAAAATTGTTTGGCCAGATCGCTCATGGCTTTTTGTGTTTTAGCCATTACAACTAACCCACTTGTATTTTTATCTATGCGATGTACCAAGCCAAAACGGGGTAGGACACTTTCATCAATATCGGGGTTTTGTTGTTTTAAATGAAAAGCCACAGCATTTATTAAAGTTCCATCGGGGTTGCCGCTGCCCGGATGCGCCACCATGCCAACCGGTTTATTAATCACCATTACATCTTCATCTTCATAAACAATATTCAAAGGAATATTTTGAGGTATAATTTCCGATGAGTCGGGAGAGTTAGTTTCGTAAACTATTATTTTATCGCCGGGCTTTGTTTTGTAATTGTTTTTGATGGGCTTTTCGTTTACGAGTACCCGTTCTTGTTCTATGGCTTGCTGAATTTTATTTCGGGTAGCTCCTTCAATACGGTTCATCAAAAACTTGTCAATTCGCAAGGGTTCCTGGCCTTTGTCAATCACAATGGTTAATCGTTCGTAAAGTTCTTCGGAGTCGGTAAGTTCTTCTTCTGTATCTTTTGAAACTTGGCTCATGCGGCAAAGTTAATTGCATAGGTGAGAAAAAATTATTTTTATGCCAACTATCTATTGCCCGTTTTTTTTGGAGTGTCGTTGGTTATTTTGCCATCCTTTGCAATAAAGAATTTATTTTTTTCTATTTGATGACCATTTTCAAAAACTTCAAAATAATACCAGCCCGATCTTTTGAAATTCACTTTTTCTACAATGAGATAATTGTCATTAAGGTTGGTTAATTCAAAAAGCTTTTGGTTGCTTTCGTTAAAAAACTTCACAATATATTTTTTTGAATCTACATTGGGTAAATGAATAACTACATTATTATCTCTTGATGTAAAAATAGTTTTACTCGGTGCCCATGCAGCCTGTTTTGTTTCTCCTGGAATGGAAGGTGAAGGAGGAATTTGAATGGATGGATCGGAATTTGGGTCTGTTTGCCAGGGATACCTAATGGCAGTTTGGTTGTAATTGGCAGTATCTTTTGTAGGCCTTACCGGTTTGCTTATAAGATAGGAACCGCCTTCAAAAGCAATAAATACCCGGTAATACATTTTGTTGTAAGGAGCTGTGGCATCGGCAAATCCATTTTCGGGACTTTGTGGGTTAAGCACAGTGCCTATACTGGTATAGTTTTGTAAACTATCGTAAGAGCGTTGAATGTTAATGGTGCTAACCGGTTTCTGGTATTCGTTTTTCCAACTTACAATAATTTTTCCGCCAATGTTTTTTACCGAAATGCCGGGTAAAATTTCCTGCGCCTGCATAGGCTGGCCATAAAAACATACTACCATAAAAACAAACAAAAATTTCTTCATACAACTTATTGGACTATGGCAAATATAAAAAAAGCCCGGCGCTTAAAGTTTTTTTGATTACAATTGTTGCTGTTAAATCATTTAAAAAATTAAACTGTTTTTGGGTAGCGAGCAATTGCCCTGTAACCCACCTGTATGAATGCATACTATGCGGCTGCCTGCTGGAAAATAATTTTGCTCAATTTTTTCCATCAACGCATACATGAGTTTTGATGTATAAACAATATCGGTGGGCAATTTATATTGTTGGTATAAAAAGTTCATAAACTGTAAAAGCGATTCATTCGTTTTCGCATAACCTCCAAAATGATATTCATCCCATATTTTAAGATTAGAATACCTTCCCTGGCCATTTAAATAAAGTAATCTTTCTTCAATGTCGTTCATACCCTTTAGAACAGGAACAGCAATTACATTTTGATACATGGATGCTTTTTGTAAAATACCGGCAAGGGTAGTGGCGGTACCCATTGCCAAACAAATATGTGTGGCATTTTGCAAAGCTGCATCCTCATAAATTAATGCAGCCCCCTTTGCACCCAGGGGATGATAGCCACCTTCGGGAATGGATATTAAATTACTATTTGCCTCAAAATGCAGGCAAGCTTCTTTATATTCTTTCCTTGGAAGAAAATGCAGTTGCATGCCATTTGCTTTACATTGTTGTAATGTTAGCGATAAGTTTGATGGTTCTTCGCCTCTTACCATACCGGTACTTTCCAATCCGCCAGCCTGAGTAGCATAAGCAGTTGCAGCAAGATGATTAGAATAGGCTCCACCAAAGGTTTGAATTTTTTTGCAATGATGATTTGCGGCTTTCTGTAGAAAATAAAAAAGTTTGTAAAATTTATTTCCCGATACGATTGGATGAAGCAAGTCGAGCCTGGCAATGGTTAATTGAACATTCCTGTTTTGCAGGTTGCTATCTTCTATTTGCTGAAGCATTATATTATCTCTATCAAAATACATCAAAAGGTTTTTATAGCTCTTTGGCTTACATTTGTAATCCTTTTAAGTAAACCAAACATTTTAAAGTAAAGATACATGCAACCTACACTTTTAATTTTAGCAGCCGGTATGGCCAGCCGTTACGGAAGTATGAAACAGGTAGAAGGATTTGGCCCGCAGGGCGAAACTATAATGGAATATTCTATTTATGATGCTATAGATGCCGGTTTTGGAAAAGTAGTTTTTATTATTCGCAAAGAGTTTGAAGAGCAATTTAGGAAACAATTTGAAAACAGATTTTCCGGAAAAATTAAAGTGGATTTTGTATTTCAGGAAATGGACTATTTTGTAGATAAGCAATACATACCGGCTGATAGAACCAAACCCTGGGGAACCGGTCATGCAATTTTATGTGCAAAGGATGCCATCCAAGAACCATTTGCGGTTATTAATGCCGATGATTATTATGGAAACGATGCTTTTAAAAAAGCTTATCATTTTTTGCAGAATGATTGCAAAGAAAATAATTATGCCATTATTGGGTATCAGTTAGATAAAACCTTAAGTGAAAATGGAACGGTAAGCCGAGGTGTTTGCAAAACCAATGCCGAAGGTAACCTGGTAGCCATAAATGAGCGTACCAAAATATACAGAGATGCAGAAGGAAAAGTGGTGTATGAAGATGAAAGCGGTATTACCGAAGTAACTTCAAACTCTCCGGTATCAATGAACTTTTGGTGCTTTCATCCATCTGTTTTTAATTTGGCCGAAGAAATGTTTAGTGTTTTTCCTAAAAGCAATATGGATAATATAAAAGCAGAATTTTTTATACCCTTGTTGGGCGATGAATTTATCAGGCGTACCGGCAATCAAATTAAAGTGGTTCCTACCGGGGCACAATGGTTTGGTGTAACATATAAAGAAGATGCGCCTCAGGTAAAAGCAAGCATTGATGCATTAATAAATGCAGGAGCATACCCAGTTGGCTTGTGGAATTAAGTTTTAAAAGTTTTTTAGCTTTATGCTAAATAAAGCTAAAACTCAGCAATATCTACTATAAAACAACAGTCCCACAAAGCGGGACTGTTGTTTTATATGCTCATTATAATTGTATAAAAATTAATCACCTTTTACCATAAATACATAATCCTGCATTCTTCTTATTTGATTTTCTCTATCTAGCCCTTTAAGGCCACTGCCATTATTAATTTTAATATCGGTGTTGTTATCTTTTTTCTTAGCATCTTCTATAGCTCTGTAAATATTGATAGATTTTATGGCAAATACCACTCCTTGTGAATTTTTTTCGGAACTGGTTAAAATACCAACCAATTCACCTTTTTTATTAAGCACAGGGGAGCCGCTGCTTCCTTCATTAGCAGCAGTATTCAATTGGCAATAAATGGTATCCATACGATAACCATTTTTTGCACTTATGTAGCCTTCGCCATACACAATTTCTGCTTTAGGAAAACCTAACATAAATACCTGCTCTCCCAGTTCGGCATTGGAACGACGTATTTGGTAAGGTATTGCAGGAAGTTTTTTAAAAGTTTTGTCTTTTATTTTAATGATGGCCAGGTCTCTTAGCACGTCAACATGTATGGCTTCCGCATCAAACTGATCGCCTTTATTGTTTTCAACTATTAATTGTTTTTTAGCTTGCTTTACAACGTGGGCGTTTGTAATTACGTAGTTGTTGTTGGCATCAATTAAAAATCCGGTAGCTCTAAAAGTAGCCGGAATTCTTGGGCGGGGTTCAGTACTTGAAGTGCTGGCAACAGCAGCAATATCGTCTATCTTATTTTCAATTTCTTTTAATTTTTCACCCTGCTGCTTAATCTCATTGTCTTTTTCGTTAATGATATCAACAAGCGGTTGAATATTGGTTTCGGGATTATTGTTTACCGCCGTTACCACAGTTCCAATACATAAAGAAACGATACCGGCAATAGAAGCGGCTACCGCAATAGTACGTTTGTATTTTTTCCATAGTTGAATTACTTTGGCCTTACCTTTCAAAGGGGCTCTAAACACAAAACCGTCGTCGGTCAACTTGGTTTCTACTTCCAGCAGACTATGCTTAAAGTTGCGGGTATTGCTGTAATTGTTCAATTCGTTTAAAAAGAACATGTATTCAACTACAGTTTGATCCAGTTCAGGATTATTCTTGCGTAAATCTTCAAAATAGATTTTCTCCTGTTCGCTCATTTCGCCACTTACAAATCTTTCAACTGCATCTATCAATAAACTATCTTCCATCACTCTACATTTTTATACTGTGCAAAAAACAATTTTTTTAGTCTCACAAGGCATTTATATTTCTGGGTTTTTGCATTATCGGCATTGGTATATCCAAAATCTCCGGCAATATGCTGCATTGGCTTTTTATGGATATAATAGGCTTCTAATAAACTTTTACAGGGTTCGCCAATTTTGTTCATGGCTGCTTCCATTAAGTTAAATTCTTGTTGCCTGTTTTCATGAACCTCCAAGTCTTCCTCAACCGATACGGTTTCTTCAACTTGGTCGGATGTTGTGCTGAACCTTTGCTGTTGATTTAATTTTTTTAGCCAAAGCCTTCTTCCTACAGCGTACAAAAAGGTTTTTAACTGGCAGTGTAGTTCAAAATTGCCCGATTTCACCTTTTCAAACAGCACAATCATGGTTTCCTGAAAAATATCGGCCGCATCATCGGTACTGCCATTATTGTTCACTACCAGGCTTTGAATCATCTTATAATGATCTCTATAAATTTTTTCTATTGAGGTTTTATCCTCATTAGCTAGTCCCTGCAATAAAATTTTTTCTTCTTCTAATGTATTCACCTGGCTGTTTATTAATACTTAAATAGACAATTAGTAACCCAAAAATCAGGCAAAAAAATTTTTTTTAGGCAATTGGGTTACCTTTTTTTCGTTTGGGTATTAATCATCAAATTATAATTTAAAATTAAACAAACAACAAAATGAAAAAGTTTTTTGCAATTGCGTTGATCGCTGCTTCTTTCGTAGCTTGTAACGATGGTGAAAAGAAAGAAGAAACAACTACTCCTGCTGCTGATACTACAGCTACTACTCCAGCTCCTGCTGTAGCTGATACTACTGCTCCAGTTGTAGCTGATACTACTGCTCCAGTTGTAGCTGATACAACCAAAAAATAATTGAGCAAATCAATTTATATCTGTCAATTGACAGGTAATCGTATAGAAAGCCCGGTTTTTCCGGGCTTTTCTATTTTAGCCAAACTTAGTATGGTAAAGGCTTTTGTTGATTTTTTTTATTTGGACGTTGTAATAATGGAATAATTATTTTTTTTGAATGTTATGTTTTATTTTACTTTTGCTAAAGCAATATGAAATTGAACAATACATACAACTGGCAATTTTTCTTCTTCTATTATTTTAGTAGCGGTGCCGGGCGTATGTGCAATATTTAGAAGTATAACTAAAAATATTAAACTAAACCCGGCTAAAAGCCGGGTTTTTTATTTAAAAGTTTTATGACTGAGACATCGTTAAGTAAGCAAGTAGATAAGCCAATAGCTATTCAAGGTTATGAAGGTAGTTTCCACCAGGTGGCTGCGAGACAATTTTTTGGGAAGGGTGTGGCCGTAGAATGTTGTGCTACATTTAGAGAGTTGATAAAGAAAGCCAATGATAAAAAGCTTACAGATGGTGCCGTAATGGCCATTGAAAACTCTATTGCAGGTAGTATTTTACCAAATTATAATTTACTTCAAAAAGCTGATTTAAAAATAGTTGGAGAGGTTTATCTCGATATAAAACAAAATCTATTAGCAAACCCAGGGGTTAAGTTGGAAGATATTAGAGAAGTGCATTCTCATCCAATGGCTATTTTACAATGTATAGACTATTTGGAAAAGTATAATTGGAAATTAGTTGAAACAGAAGACACTGCTTTAAGTGCAAAGCATGTGCATCAGCACAGAAGCAAGCATATTGCTGCAATTGCCAGCAGATTATCGGCCGATTTGTTTGATTTAAATGTATTGGCCCCCAATATTCATACGGCAAAAAACAATTATACCCGTTTTTTAGTGTTGCAACGAAATGCTTTGGACTGCATTCCCTCTGATGCTAATAAGGCTTCCATAAGTTTTAGTACCAACCACACACAGGGGAGCTTAGCCAGGGTGTTAACTAAAATTGCAGATGCCGGTATCAACTTAAGCAAACTACAATCTTTTCCAAAGCCTGGTACCGATTGGAAATATTATTTTCATGCCGACCTTGAATTTAAGACAGTAGAGGTTTATAAAAATTTGATGGACAATATTTTGTCGGTTGTTGATGAATTAAAAATTTACGGTGTTTACGCATCAGGAAAGCTAAAATAAAATTTTAGATGAATACAGCTCACAGGCTTAATGGAATACAGGAATATTTTTTCTCTAAAAAACTAAGAGAGATTGATTCCCTTAATAAAGAGGGTAAGCAAATTATCAACCTGGGTATTGGTAGCCCCGATTTGCCGCCACATGAATCGGTAATTGAGGTGTTGGCAGTGGAGTCGGCAAAATCAAATCAACATGCCTATCAGAGTTATAAAGGCAGCCCGGTTTTAAGAAAGGCTATTGCAGAATGGTATGCTCAATCTTACCAGGTGAATTTAGATGCCGAAACAGAGATATTGCCCTTGATTGGAAGTAAGGAAGGGATTTTGCATATCTGCATGACCTACTTGCAGGAAGGCGATGCTGCTTTAATTCCCAATCCCGGCTATCCAAGCTATAGTGCAGCAGTAAAACTTACAGGAGCTTTACCGGTGTCATACGACTTGCAGGAAGAAAACAATTGGTTGCCCAATTTTGATACGCTGGAAAAGTTGGCCAAAATTTATAAATGCAAATTGTTGTTTGTGAATTATCCGCACATGCCAACCGGACAATTACCAACTGATGATTTGTTTGAGCGGTTAGTGGCATTTGCAAAAAAGCAAGGCATTTTAATTGTGCACGATAATCCCTACAGTTTTATTTTGAATGAAACTCCTAAAAGCATTTTGGCAGTTGAGGGAGCTAAAGAAGTTGCGTTGGAATTAAATTCCTTAAGTAAAAGTCATAATATGGCAGGTTGGCGGGTTGGAATGTTGTTGGGGTTGGCAGAGCGTATCAACGAAGTGCTGAGGTTTAAAAGTAATATGGACAGTGGGATGTTTTTACCGGTGCAACTTGCCGCAGCAAAAGCATTGCAACTGGGTAATGATTGGTATCAGCAACTAAATGAAATTTATAGAAACAGACAGCAGAAGGCATTTGAATTACTCAAACTGTTGAATTGCAGTTATGATAAAAAACAAGTGGGCTTATTTGTTTGGGCAAAAGTGAATGAAAAAATAAACGATGAAGGCGAAATGGGAAAGGGAGGAAATTTAAGCGATGAGGTATTGTACAAAGCAAATGTATTTATAACCCCTGGTGGAATATTTGGTAAAAATGGGAATGACTATGTTCGGGTAAGTCTGTGTTGCCCTGTAGAAAAATTTGACGAAGCCATAAAACGTATTAAAGAAAATTTATGAAAACAGTAGTAATAATTGGGGTTGGATTAATTGGAGGCTCTATGGGCATTGCGCTTAAAGAAAAAAAAATTGTCAGTAGGGTTATTGGGGTGGATGCCAGTAGTGCTCATTCGGCTCAAGCATTGGAATTGGGGATTGTAGATGAAATAATGGACTTGGAAGAAGCAGTTTTACAAGCTGACCTTATTGTGTTGGCCGTGCCGGTGGATATTGCTGAAAAACTATTAGTTCAAATAATGCCTTTAGTAAAAAAGCAGGTAATAATGGATGTAGGTTCTACTAAAACTGCTGTTTGCAATATAGCATCCTCGTTTCCCAATAGCGGTAGGTTTGTAGCTACGCATCCAATGTGGGGTACCGAATTTAGCGGCCCGGCTGCAGCAGTAAAAACTGCATTTGCAGGAAAGGCAGTGGTTATATGCAATAAAGAAAAAGCCGATACCGATGCATTGTTGATGGTGGAAGAAATTTACAGGAAATTGGAAATGCGATTGCTTTATATGAAAGCCGATGCGCATGATATTCACGCAGCTTATGTAAGCCATATTTCTCACATTACATCCTTTGCCCTGGCTAATACGGTATTGGAAAAAGAAAAAGAAGATGATGCCATTTTTGAATTAGCAAGTGCAGGTTTTGAAAGTACGGTAAGGTTGGCAAAAAGTAACCCCGAAATGTGGGTGCCCATTTTTATGCAGAATAAAGAAAACGTATTGGATGTATTAAATGAACATATAAGTCAGTTGAGAAAATTTAAAGCTTGCCTTGAAAAAGATAATGTGGAATACCTGGGAGCTTTAATTCAACATGCCAATACTATTAAAAGAATCTTGAAATAATAACAGCAAAACTTATAATTATAAAACCCATTTTAAAAATTACAATCTATTTTAAACCATAAACATTTTAATTAAATTTATATGCAACCAACAAGTAGTGTTATGAACACAGATATTCAACAGGTATGGAACAAAAGGCCTTTATTAATTAGTGGCCCCTGCAGTGCCGAATCCGAAGAACAGGTAATTGAAACTGCACAAAGACTCGCAAAAACCGGTAAGGTAGATGTATTAAGAGCAGGTATTTGGAAACCAAGAACTAAGCCGGGTATGTTTGAAGGAATTGGTGTAAAAGGTTTGCCTTGGTTGCTGCAGGCAAAAAAACTAACAGGCTTACCCACAGCCGTAGAAGTAGCAACTGCAAAACATGTGGAAGATGCATTGAATTTTGATGTAGATATTTTATGGATAGGTGCACGTACCACAGTAAACCCTTTTAGTGTTCAGGAAGTAGCCGATGCACTTAGAGGCACCAATGTTCCCGTACTTATTAAAAATCCTATTAACCCCGATTTGGAATTGTGGAGTGGTGCTATTGAGCGTTTACAAAAAGTTGGCGTTAAAGATATAGGCATGATTCATAGAGGCTTTTCCAACTATGGTAATACTGAATTTAGAAATGCTCCAATGTGGCACCTGCCCATTGAAATGAAAAGACGCTTCCCGGATATGTTGCTCATTTGCGATCCATCACATATTTGTGGCAACAGGCACATGTTACAATCTATTTCTCAAAAAAGTATTGATCTCGATTTTGGCGGTCTAATGCTGGAAAGCCATATTGACCCCGATAATGCATGGAGCGATGCAAAGCAACAAGTTACTCCCGAAAACTTAGCCGGTATTTATGATGCATTGGTTTGGAGAGCAGAAAATGTGAATGAAAAAGAATTTACCGATGCATTGGCAAAATTGAGAGAACAAATTAATCATATAGACGATGAGTTGCTAACGCTGATAGGCCAACGTATGAAAATTGCCGACAAAATTGGTGAGTACAAGAGAGATAATAATGTAACTATCTTACAAACCAATCGCTGGAACGAAATATTGGAGAGAGCGGTCAAAAGAGGGGAGGCCATTGGCTTGAGCAAAGATTTTATTATTCGTTATTTTGATGCTGTACATTTAGAAAGTATCAGCCATCAAAACAAAGTGATGTACGATAAGAGTTGAAAGTTGAAAGTGGAGAGTTGAAAGTGGAGAGTTGAGAGTTGAAAGTTGAGGCTTATTTTTTATTTTTTACTTTTGAATTTATAAGAACACTGATTGGACTGATTATTATGATTTAACTGCTCTCTTTTTTTACTTTTTACTTTTGAATTTTTACTTATTACTAACTACCAAATAGAATGAAAGAACAACCGGTAAAATTTTCTTCAAAAACGGTTCACTATTTTTTTGATGTCGATTTTTCGATATTAACTGAGCATTACCCTAAAGAAAAGCTACTATTGATAACCGACGAGAATGTGTATGGCTTTCATCGGCAAAGGTTAAATGGAATAAAATCAATAGTAATAAAACCCGGAGAAGCCAGAAAACAACAGGCAACAGTGGACGCCATTATACTTCAATTGCTCGAAATGCAGGCCGATAAACAAACTGTTATTGTGGGCCTTGGAGGTGGAGTGGTTACCGATATTGCCGGTTATGTTGCCTCAATTTACAAAAGGGGTGTCAGGCTGGTGCAGGTACCCACATCCATATTAGCAATGGTGGATGCGGCAGTTGGCGGAAAAAACGGAATAGATGTAGGCGAATATAAAAACCAGGTGGGCACTATTTATCAACCCGATTTATTATTGTTTGATTACAGTTTTCTCTCCACCCTTCCAAGAGAAGAATGGATTAATGGATTTGCCGAAATAATTAAACATGCTTGTATTAAAGATGATTCTCAGTTTGAATTTCTTGCCCATCATACCATCGATGATTTTATAAATGATAAAAATTTATTAGCATCCTTCATTGAAAAAAATGTTGGTATTAAATTAAACGTGGTATTGAATGATGAAATGGAAACAGGTGAAAGAAAACTCTTAAATTTTGGCCATACCCTTGGGCATGCCATTGAAGCCTGTTACAATTTACCCCATGGCCATGCAATAAGCATTGGTATGGTAGCCGCTGCCACTTTGAGTAATGAACTGGCATCATTATCGCTTCCCGAAAAAGATGCAATTAAGCAATTGTTGAGAAAGTATGGACTACCTGTACATTTTGCTTTTGATACAGATAAAATTTGGGACATATTGGCCAACGATAAAAAAAGAGAAAACAACCACATGAGTTTTATTCTACTAAATAAAATTGGCGAAGGTGTAGTACAGTCAATACCACTTAACCAGTTAAAGAAATTAATTCACCAGCGGCTTTTAGATTAAAATTTATGAAAGTTAGAATATCGCCATCCATTGTAAGCGGAGAAATTACCGTAGCAGCTTCTAAAAGCGCTATGCAGCGGGCCTGTGCTTTGGCATTATTGCACAATGGTGTTACTATTATTGAAAACCCCGGGGTAAGTAACGATGATAAAGCCGCTTTGAGTATTATTGAAGCATTGGGCGCCACCGTAAATAACAGGGCAAATGGAACAGCTGAAATAAGTTCTACATTTTTAAACAACCTCAAAACCGAATATACTATTAACTGTGGCGAAAGTGGTTTAAGTATTAGAATGTTTGCTCCCATAGCAGCATTGTTGCCAAAGCAGGTAAGCATTACCGGTAGCGGTAGCTTAGTAACAAGGCCCATGAATTTTTTTGATGAGGTTTTTCCTAAACTAAATGTAGAGGTACAATCCAATAATGGAAAATTGCCCTTGCTTATAAAAGGTCCTTTAGAACCAAAACCAATTGAAATTGATGGTTCCTTAAGTTCTCAATTCTTAACCGGGATGCTATTTTCTTATGCTAAAGCAGCCCGTGAAAAAGTGAGTATTAATGCCATTGATTTAAAAAGTACACCCTATATTGACCTAAGCTTACAAATGTTGCAGGAGTTTGGTTATACTGTTACAAACGAAAATTACCATCAGTTTACCATTGAGCCAGGCAATACGAAATTGGGAAAAGAAATTTTTTGTAATGTAGAAGGCGACTGGAGCGGTGCTGCCTTTTTACTGGTAACTGGTGCCATTGCCGGAAAAATTTTGGTAAAAGGTTTAAACCCATTTTCTGCACAAGCCGATAAAGCAATTTTAGCAGCTTTGAGTATGTGTGGCGCAAATATTAGCATCAATTCCGAGGCAATTGAAATTGCACCGGGTACACTAAAGGCATTTCAATTTAATGCTACTCATTGCCCCGATCTGTTTCCACCGCTGGTTGCTTTAGCTGCTTATTGCGATGGTACTACTGTAATTGAAGGTGCTTTGCGTTTATTACATAAAGAAAGCAATAGGGCCTTAACTTTACAAGAGGAGTTTGGAAAAATGGGTGTAGAAATAAAACTGCAGGATGACTTAATGATTATTGAAGGCAATGGAAAGTTGAATGCTGCAAATGTACATTCACATCACGACCATCGCATTGCAATGGCCCTTGCAGTAGCCGCATTAAAGGCAACCGGCGATACATTGATAGATAATGCAGATGCCATCAATAAATCGTATCCGGCATTTTATGAACATTTAAGCAAGTTAGGTGCAAAGCTTAATGTTTTTTAAATGGGCGTAAAAGATTTTTTAGAGTGGAGTTTTTGAGCATTGAATATATCGCTTAAAAATTGGGCTTCTCTTTTTTATAAAACGAAATTTAATCATGGTTAATTTGTAAGGCTTCTTATTGGTTGCTTCGCATATTAAAAGTAAAATTTATCATCTTGAATAGTTTTGGAACCATTTTCAGAGTAAGTATTTTTGGCGAATCGCATGGGCCTGCAGTTGGCATAGTTGTAGATGGTTGTCCTCCCGGTATTGCATTATCCGTCGAAGATTTTGTAACAGATATTGAGCGACGTAAAGGGGGCGTTCAAAAAGGAACTACTCCCCGCAAAGAAGATGACATTCCCGAATTTTTATCCGGAATTTTTAACGGAAATAGCACCGGCGCCCCCATTGCTATTCAGTTTAAAAATAATAATACCCGTAGCAGCGATTACGAAAAACAAAAAGCCTTTCCAAGGCCGGGTCATGCAGATTTTGTAGCTCATCAAAAGTTCAAAGGCTTTGAAGACAATCGGGGTGGCGGGCATTTTAGTGGCCGGCTAACGGTATGTTTAGTAGCAGCAGGCGTTATCGCTAAAAAGATTTTAGCACAACATAATATTCAATGTATTGCTACCATAAAAGAAATTGCCGGCGAAACCGATTTAGATAAAGGCCTGCAAAAAGCCATTGATGCAAAAGACAGTGTAGGTGGAATTGTAGAATGTACAGTTAATAATTTGCCGGCAGAATTAGGTGAACCATTTTTTGATTCTGTAGAATCTGTAATTAGTCATGCCGTTTTTGCCATACCTGCCATTAAAGGAATTGAATTTGGTGCAGGCTTTGCGGCCGCAACTATGTTTGGCAGTGAGCATAACGATGCTATAGTAAATATGGAAGGGAAAACAAACACAAACCATGCCGGTGGAATTGTAGGCGGTATAAGCAATGGAAATAATTTAGTTTTTCGTGTGGTAGTAAAACCTACCTCCTCTACTCCTAAAGAACAGCAAACTTTAAATATTGAAACCGGAAATGTGGAATCATTTAGTGTAAAAGGACGTCATGATCTTTGCATAGCATTAAGAGTGCCGGTAGTGCTGGAAGCTGTAGCGGCTATTGTGTTAGCCGATTTGATAAGGAGAAAGTAAACCCACTACTATTTTTATTGGTAGCTTCCCTTTACTTGTATTCATATTCTATGGTGCCCATCAATCTTCTTTCTTTACTAAAGCATTTTTCTATCACTCTAAGCCCGTTATCATATACATATTTCCAAACATAATAGTTATTAATGCCTTCTTCACTTGCCGTCATTTGAGTTAACAAACCGGCCGCATTGTATTCAAATACATAATCGGGGCGCATACTTTTTTTGAAGTCGTTTTCCTGAACTATATCTGTCAACCTGTTTTTAGCATCGTAATAATAATAATACCGGGTGCCTGTTTTAGTATCCTTTTCTATACTTATGTTTCCATGATCATCAGAAGCAAACAATATGGTAATGGTATCTTTTCTGTTTTTTACTTTCTGCATTTTTTCAGGCAATCCGGATTCGGAATTATAGGAATATATATGCTCCTCTATAATTTCATTTGTAAAGTCGTCGTCAGTTGATTTTATTGAAGATAAAATATTGCTAATAGAACCTTTGGAATTATAGGAATAAAAATTTTTGGTTACCGATTGATCTGAACTGTCGCTGGTTTGAAGAAGTAACCCTTCGTTGTTGAAATAGCTGGTTTGCATGGAAGCCGCCGATATTGCCGATCGGGAAAAAAGATCTGTTTTTTTATAATCTTTTGTAAATTTTTTTTGAGCAAAAAAACCTTCACTTTCCAAGCCATCACCTTCAATACTTTTAATATTGATTACTCTTACTTTATTCTCCTTGTAAACGGCCATGTCTTTTATAAGCTGGCGGTTACTTAAGATGTCTTTATAATAATATTGGGCATTTGCACCAATCACAATAAGAACGAAAGAGAAAACTGCTGTTAATTTTTTCATTAGTGTAATTAATATTTTTCAAAGTTAGTGTGCTGTAAACACTAATTGCGTTTCATGCTGCTAAAACTTTATTATTTTTATAAAAACAAACTGTATTGAGCCACTTAACGGAAAGAAAAGATAAAAACTGTTTAAATTGTAATGCACAGGTTTATGGCCGGTATTGCCAGGTATGTGGGCAGGAGAATATCGAACCGGCCGAAAGTTTATGGCATCTAATTACCCACTTTTTTAATGATATAACTCATTTTGATGGAAAATTTTTCAGCACATTAAAGCTGTTGATAACCAAACCCGGGTTTCTGCCTGCAGAATATAAAAGAGGCAGAAGAGCAAGTTACCTTAATCCAGTAAGGATGTACATTTTCACTTCATTTGTTTTTTTTATCATTTTTTTCTCGGTGTACGATTTTGAGAACTCCATAAAAATTGATGGGAAAAGGTACACGGCCAGTACAATTGCCGCAATGGATAGTGCCGATTTAGCAAAAGCTACCCAGGAATTAAATAATGGAAAGGCAATGACCCGGGAAGAATTTTTACGATATACTGATAGCACTAACTCAAACCTGAGTGTAACTTTTAACGGTCAGCAATATTCAAATAGGCAACAATACGATTCCTTTATAAATGCAGGGCTTATTAAGCCCGGTTGGTTTGAAAAAAAAATTGCCTACAAACAGTTTGAAATTAGCAGCAAATATCAAAATGATGGTAACGCTATAATGAATAATATGCTTAGCATTTTTTTGCACATGTTTCCTCAAATTTTGTTTGTTTCTCTACCACTTTTTGCCTTTGTTTTATGGTTATTATACATAAGAAGGAAAGAGTTTTACTTTGTAAGCCATGGTATTTTTAGTGTACATCTTTATATTTTTTATTTCATTACTTTTTTGTTTTTAATAATGATAAAAGAAATTGAAGAGCTATTACACTGGAGTTATATATTTAACTGGGCAAGCTTTATATTAACTGTTCTATTGTTGTTGTATGAATATAAAGCCTTGCGCCACTTTTATCAGCAATCAAGAGCAAAAACTATTTTGAAATTCTTTCTGGCTGTTTTTTGCAGAATGGGCATATTTATTCTGCTGGCAATTGTATTTATTATTTTCTCAATTTTTAAGATTTAAACCTTATGGAATCACTTTCAAAAGAATTTTTACGCCTGGTTCAAATAATGGATGAACTAAGGGAGCAATGCCCATGGGACAAAAAGCAAACCATAGCGTCGCTCCGGCATTTAACCATTGAAGAAACCTATGAACTTACCGATGCCATTACCGATGCAAATTGGAAGGGAATAAAAGAAGAACTGGGCGATTTGTTGCTACATATTGTGTTTTATGCCAAAATAGCTTCAGAAAAAAAGGAGTTTACATTAGTCGATGTTATAAACGGTGTATGCGAAAAATTAATTACCAGGCATCCGCATATTTATGCCGATACCAAAGTAGAAAATGAAGAGGATGTAAAGCAAAACTGGGAAAAAATAAAATTAATGGAAGGTAAAAAGTCGGTTTTGGGTGGTGTTCCCAAATCGTTGCCTGCTTTGGTAAAAGCCATAAGGCTCCAGGAAAAATCAAAAACAGTAGGTTTCGAGTGGGATAATACCACACAGGTTTGGGATAAATGTAATGAAGAATTACATGAGTTGGAGGAAGCCACTAAAACCGGCTTACATCATAAAATTGAAGAGGAAATGGGTGATGTTTTATTTTCTTTTGTAAATCTTGCAAGGTTTTTGCAGGTAGATGCAGAAAATGCATTGGAAAGAACCAATAAAAAGTTTATTGAACGATTTACAGGTATGGAAAAAGCAGCAGCAGAAGAAAACAAAATGTTGCACAATATGAGCCTCGAAGAAATGGATGCATTGTGGAATAAAATAAAAGCAACTTCTATCAACAAAACATAACTACTTGCCGGCAAAGTTTAATATTAATATTCCTAAAGCTATCAGCAGTAACTTTTATCTGTTGGTACTGGCTGCCTGGTTTATTACTTTCTCATTTATTATTGATAATTATTGGTCGGCAAATTCAAGCATAAATACGGTTGTAAACAAACTTAACAGGTACGTTAAAAAAAATGAAAAGGATTTTTTTGCAACAGTAAATAAACCCCAAAATTTTAGTGCTTTTAGTAAAGACAGTATTTCGGAAACTTTTTTGAATGAAATAAAAAAGAAAGAATACTTTCTTTTTTATTATGCCTCTAATACCGATTCTGTTGTTTCGCCTAAGTTTTGGAGTACACAACTCATTCTGCCGGGTCAGGGAATTTATCATTCAACCGAAAAAAGTGGTTTTGCACAGTTGGTAAACGGTTTTTACGTTTGGCATAAGTATGATTCGGCCGGTACCCGATTTATTGCGTTGCTTCCTGTAAAATGGAACTATTTTGTTACCAACGATTATTTGAAAAATACTTTTAATGAAAATATTTCTATTAGCAATGGGTTTAATATTTTTCCGGGTAGTTCAAAAGAAACAAGTATTACAACAGTATCGGGTAAGCCACTGTTTTATGTAATGAAAAAGCCGGATGCAACTACAACCGGCAACACAATGGCTTCAATTTTACTTAGAGTGGCAGCCAGTTTGCTGGTATTATTGTTTGTTCATATTGTAGCAAGTTACTTAGCTGTACACAAAAGATTTTTAACGGGTCTTATTTTTCTTGTAACAACCCTGTTTGTGCTGTGTTTCTTTTTTTACAGATATCCGGTTCCATTTAATCTGCAGCAGTTAGCTTTATTTAAGTCGCAGCTTTATTCTTCAGGTACTATTCTACCATCCCTTGGGCATCTTTTAGTTTATAGCAGTTTAATTACCTGGGTTACACTTTTTATTCATTACCATGTTCACGAAAAAGATATTGATCTTCCTATTAAAGGCCCTTATCAAAAATGGATAGCATTGGCGCTATTTTGCTTGTTTATGGTTTCGGCAACTTTTATTGCCGGTGCGACCTTGCGTTCTCTTATTGCCGACTCCAATATTTCATTTGATGTAATCAATTTTTTTTCACTGAATATTTATACCATCATTGGTTTTTTAATATTGTGTGCAATTTCTATTTCATTTTATTTTTTATGTCAAACATTGCTCACACTTTTTAAACCCTTTTTTTTACATTCGTTTAATGAGGTTTATGTTGGCATTGCAGCAGTGGGTTTGCTTTTACTTAGCTTTGGAATAGGAAGCTTATCCGGTGGGTTTGCCATTTATTCTTTACTGTGGCTGCTCTTGTTCATCTTCCTTTTAAATACAAAATATTTAGATTTACTGGCTTCCCGTATTGTAAGTTCAAAATTAGTTTTCTGGATTTTCTTCTTTTCACTATCTGTAACAATTGTGATTATAAATGAAAACAGCAGAAAGGAACTGAATACAAGGTATCAATATGCTAATGTACTGGCTTCAAAAGGAAGTGCAACTCACGAAACATTTTTAAGCGCTATGCTTAAAGATTTTAGGATGGATTTTTTATTGAATAATTTTTCCAGGCTATTCGATTCAACCTCCAATAAAAAATTAAAGGACTCTCTTATTTATAACAACTTTTCAGGTTATTTAAATCGATTCGATACCAAGCTATACTCCTTCGATAAAAATAATCGACCATTGTATAATGATGGCAGAATGGGGTATAATCAACTCAATACCATTTTAAGTACGCAGGCAAAACCAACAAGTATAAGGGGGCTTTATTATTACGATGAATCTTTTAACCGATTTAATTATATCAGCAAAAAAAGTGTTGTAGATACATCGGGAAATGCATTGGGGTCAATATTTATTGTTGTTAGCCCAAAGAATGTAAAAAACGAAATGATATATCCCGAACTTTTTGGAAGGGGTAAAGAAAACGCTATTGAAAATTCTTCACAATATGCTTTTGCTATCTACATTAATAAAAAATTAGTAAGAAGTTACAATGATTATCCTTTTGCTACTATTATGCCCACGGTAAATTTTAAAGGAAAGGAATGGGCCCATATAAAAAACTATCAACACGATTTGTTGTGGTACCATGCAGGAGCCAATACACATATTTTAATTATAAAGGAGAATCGGTTTTTTATTGAGTTTCTTACTTTGTTCAGTTATTTATTCTGCTCCTTTTTATTATTGGCTGCTTTTACGTGGTTATTAACTGTTTTTATCAGTACTAAGTTTAGTCCAATTAAGATAAAAGGTCGCTTGCAATTAAGTATTAGAAATCAAATTCATGGTATTGTTATATCTATCAGTGTATTGTCGTTTCTAGTGATAGGCACAGCAGCTATTTTGTTTTTTGTAAACCGCTACGAAAATAGTAACAGAGAAAAGCTAAGTAGGGTTATTCTAATTATGAAAAATCAAATGAGTAACTCAATACAAAATGGCTGGGTATTGTCCGATAGAATGAATGCTTCCGATAGCAGTACACAAAACTCCGAAATGGCTAAGAACTTTTTTAATATAGCAGATATTCATGGGGTTGATGTAAATGTGTATGATTTAAATGGAGTGCTCAAATTGTCTAGTTTAGCACTTCCATACAACGAAGGTATTTTTAGTACAAGAATGGAGCCAACGGCTTTTTTACATTTAAGCAGGCAAAAAGAGGTTCAATATTTTCAAAAAGAGCAAATAGGTTCATTATCATATTTAAGTAGCTATGTGCCTATAAATGATGCCGACGGCAATGTGTTTGCTTATCTTAACATACCCTATTTTACATCCGAAACAAATTTGCAGCAGGAGATAGCTAATTTTTTGGTAACTATTATTAACCTAAATGCTTTTATTTTTTTATTAGCCGGCATAGTGGCGCTATTTATTGCCACCCGTATTACACACTCCTTTTCTGTTATTGGTGATAAAATGAAAAAAATAAATTTGGGTACCTACAACGAGGAAATTGAATGGAATAGGAATGATGAAATAGGAAGTCTTGTGAAGGAGTACAATAAAATGGTTAGTAAGTTAGATGTAAGTGCTGCTGCATTGGCTAAAACCGAAAGGGAAGGAGCATGGAGAGAAATGGCTAAACAGGTAGCGCATGAAATTAAAAATCCGCTTACGCCCATGAAGTTGAATTTGCAATTTTTGCAAAGGGCAATAGAAAATGATGCGCCCAATGTTAATGAACTAACCAATAAAGTAGCTCATGCATTGGTAGAACAAATAGATCATTTGAGTAAAATTGCAAGTGATTTTAGCCAGTTTGCCAATATTGAAAAAGCAGATGCAGTTGTATTTGATATCAATGAGCTCTTGCATACTGTAAAAACCTTATTTGAAAATGATGAGAAAGTACAAATAGAGTGGAACTTATTGAATGTGCCGGTATGGATATTTGGAGATAAAACTCATTTAAACAGGCTGTTTACCAATTTAATTTTAAACGCCATTGAAGCAGTTCCGCAAGGGAGAGATCCAAAAATTGAAGTTGAAGAAATTGTAAAACCCGGCCATGTTTTAATAAAAGTAAAAGATAATGGAGATGGTATTCCCGAGATAGCGCAGTCAAAAATTTTTATGCCCAACTTTACTACAAAAAGTTCAGGAGCAGGTTTAGGGCTTGCAATGAGTAAAAGAATAGTTGAGCAGGTTCAGGGCTCTATTTGGTTTGAAACGCAGGAAGAAGAAGGAACCAGTTTCTTTGTGAGTATTCCAATTTAAAAATAAGCATTGTTTACACTACTTTTTATGAGTGGCTAAATAATCTTCAAATGCTGCTAATGAAAAGCTGCTTAAATTTTGTTCTTTTGTAAGCAATGCTTTTTGAGCAACCTTCACTCCGTAGCGTGTGTGCATTAGTGTATCTGCACTGTGCGAATCGGGATTAATGGATATCAATACATTTTTATCTAATGCCTTTTTTATAAAACGCCAGTCAATGTCGAGCCTGCTGGGGTTTGCGTTTAGTTCAATGGCTACATTGTTTGCTGCACATGCATCAATTATTTTTTCGTGGTTTACCGGGTATCCTGGTCGGCTGAGTAGTAACCTTCCTGTCATGTGTCCCAAAATGTGAGTGTATGGGTTTTCAATGGCATTTATTAATCGCATCATTGCCTTTTCTTCTGTCATTTTTAAATTACTGTGAATTGATGCAATTACCAAGTCAAAGCTTTTTAAAATTTCTTCATCATAGTCGAGGCTTCCATCGCTTAAAATATCGCTTTCAATACTTTTGAAAATTTTAAAAGGAGCAAATTTTACATTTAGTTCGTCAATGTATTTGTGTTGCGCTCTAATTCTTTCCTCCGATAATCCCTGAGCATAAAAGGCTGTTTTACTATGATCGCTTATAGCTAAGTACTCAAGGCCTAAATTTATTGCAGCAGTGGCCATTTCTTCAATGGTATTACTGCCATCACTCCAGTTACTGTGGCAATGAATTATTCCTTTTATATCAGTAGCTTCAATTGGCACAGGTAAGGCTCCGTTTTTAGCAATTTCAAGTGTTGCTGCGTCTTCCCTGGCATAGGCCGGAATAAAGGATATATTATTGAAATTGAAAAAAACTGCCTCATCAGCTACTTTCATATTAAGATGCTCCACTTTTAGTGCTTCAAAAAAGGGTTCCGAAGAAGAAGTTTGTAACAAGGTAGAAACTATATTGTTTTTATCGGAGGAAAATATCCGTAGTTTAAATCCCGAACTGCTATTAAAAAGCAGGTCTTTTTCATTTCGTTCTATCAAAGAGAATGCATCAACCCCCAATAAAGTGTTTTCAATGATGGCAATTTCTTCTTCAACAATAAATGCCAGCTCATTTATTATTTCGAGCTGTCTTTTAAACTCGCCAGTGAGTATTATTTTTCTTCCTGTAAAAACTTTACTCAATAGCATTTCTATTAATTGCACGGCATCTTCTACTTGTGCATATAAAAAGCTTCCTTTGTTTTTAAAATAAAATTCAATATTGTCAATTACACTTTGTTGTGTTTTTTCTCCAAATCCTTTGTAAAGTTTTAATCGGTTTTCTTTACATGCATATAACAATTCACCCAGTGTTTCCAATTCCATTTCTTTCCAAATAGTATTAATTTTTTTTGGGCCAATTCCTTTTATGTTTAGCATTTCAATAACACCGGGAGGGGTAGAAAGGATAATTTTTTCCAAAACATCCAACTTGCCGGTTTGAAGAAGTTCAATAATTTTTTGTGCCGATGATGAGCCAATGCCTTTAATTTCTGCTATTTTTTCTGCTGCGATTTCGCTTAAAGGCATGGGTAATTTTTCAATTGCAAATGCTGCTGAAGCATACGATTTTGATTTAAAACTGTTTTCACCATGAATATCCATTAGTTTAGAAAGCAGTGAAAACTGATCGGCTATTTGATAATTATCCATAATTATAAAAGTACAAAATTACTTCTGGGAAATAAGGTCAATTTTGGGTGCCGCAATGTGTTGGAGGAACTGCTGAAAGTGCCACTAACAAAGGGTTTTAAAAGAAAAAGCCCCCGAAAATTCGAGGGCTTTAAAGTTTATATCTTTTTTAAAAAGATTCTTACTTTTTTGCGGCTTTTTTAGGAGCAGCTTTTTTTGCAGCTTTTTTAGGTGCAGCTTTTTTTGCGGCTTTTTTAGGAGCAGCTTTTTTTGCAGCAGCTTTTTTAGGAGCGGCTTTTTTTGCAGCAGCTTTTTTAGGAGCGGCTTTTTTCGCAGCAGCTTTTTTAGGAGCGGCTTTTTTTGCGGCTTTTTTTGCAGTTGCCATTTTTTTAAATTTAATTGGTTAGTAAATAATACTTAAAAATAAATACTATTTTGATACTACCAAAAAAAATATAAAAATTTTTTAAGCGGTGGCTTCTATAGAAACTACAGAAACAAAAGTTTTATCTGCTTTTGATTTTCTAAATTCAACTACACCGTCTGTTAAGGCAAAGATGGTAAAGTCTCTACCAACACCTACGTTTTTACCGGGATGATACTCTGTACCACGCTGACGCAAAATAATATTACCTGCTTCAACAGCCTGGCCACCAAAAATTTTCACACCTAATCTTTTGCTTTGTGAATCTCTACCGTTTTTTACGGAACCTTCACCTTTTTTATGTGCCATTGTTTATTCTTTTATTAATTACAAACTTTTGAAAAGAGAATATAAAATTGCATTAAGCAATTGCAGTTACTTTTATTTGAGTGTACTGTGTACGATGCCCGTGTTTTTTACGGAAACCTTTTCTTCTTTTCATTTTAAAAGCGATTACTTTTTCGCCTTTTACCAGGTCGCTTACAATTTCAGCTTTAACTACTGCTTTCACATTAGCACCACTATTTACGGTGCCATTGTTTGATGTAAATAAAACATCAGAGAATTCTACTGCATCGCCTGCTTTACCGGCAATGTGAGGAACATACAAGCTATCGCCTGCTTTTACTGTAAACTGTTGACCTGCAATTTTTACTACTGCTAACATAACTTCCCGAATTTAGGACGGCAAAGGTAAGGCTTTGTACTTAAAGATTAGTTGTTTTTAAAAAGTTTTTTTCAAAACTGCACGCCTGGCAAATCTACGCACCATATATCGTCATTGATGGCTGCAAGTTATTGGATTTCAATGCTAAGCTTATATTTGCAGGTAAGATTTTAGCTTGAACATTATTTAGTCTTGTGGTTTTAAATTTTATATTCGCAATTTATAATGATAAGTATTACACGTTTTATCAATGCAATTTTCAGCATATACGCCTTTTTAGTTTTCGTTTCATTTATGCTTATCATTTTACCATTTGTTTTGATAGCTTCATTTTTCGGTAAGGTTAGAGGTGGAAATATTATATATAAGTTATGTAGATTTTGGGCAGACGGCTGTTTAGTTTTTTGGGGAATCCGACATCAGGTTATTTACGAAGCTCCTCACAATACCAGGCATCCAAACATTTTTGTTTTTAATCATAATTCATATATGGATATACCAGAAATGATGGTTGCTATCAAGCAAAACTTTAGAGCATTGGGTAAATCGGAAATGACCAAAATACCTTTGTTTGGTTTTATTTATAGAAATGCAGTAGTAACTGTTGAAAGAGGCAGTGCAGAAAACCGGGCAAAAAGTGTTGAAACCCTTAAATCAATTTTAAAAAAAAATATATCCGTTGCAATTGCTCCCGAAGGAACTTTTAATATGAGCAATAAGCCCCTTAAAGAATTTTATGACGGTGCATTTAAAATTGCCATAGAAACACAAACTCCAATAAAGCCGCTTATTTTTTTAGATGCAGTGGATAGGCTACATTATAAAAGTATATTTTCTTTTAAGCCCGGTAAATTAAGAACCGTATTTTTAGAGGAAGTAAAAACAGAGGGACTTGGTAACGAAGACATTCAAGAGCTTAAGCAAAAAGTTTATGCAATGATGGAATCTGCCCTTGTTCGTTACAAAGCGTCCTGGATACAATAGTGAGCAAAGAATCAACCATATTATTTGCAGAGCCAGAACCAAGGCTATGGGTAAATGTAATATTACCGCTGGCTTTGCCGGTTATTTATACTTATTCAATTCCGGAAAGTTTAATTGAAAAAGCAGTACCCGGATGCAGGGTAGAGGTTGTATTTGGGAAAACCAAAAAATATGCTGCTATTATTAAGACTATAACTAATAATGCCCCTGATTATCCTACCAAACCAATTTTAAATGTTTTAGATGATGCTCCTTTGTTGTATGCACAGCAATTACAATTGTGGCAATGGATGAGTGAGTATTATATGTGCAGTGAGGGAGAAGTAATGGCTGCTGCGTTACCTGCCAACTTTAAATTGAGCAGTGAAACCATTTTAATTTACAACGAAGAAATAGGCGAAGATTTTTCTCATTTAAACAATGAGGAGTTTATTGTAGCAGAAGCTTTGCTTTTAAAAAATCAATTACAATTAACAGAAGTGCAGCAATTGCTGGACAACAGCCATGTATATCCGGTAATAAAAAAACTCATCGATAAGAATGTTTGTTTTATATGGGAAGCGTTAAACGAAAGATATAAAGTAAAAAAAGAGAACTATGTTTTATTAAATCCACAGTATCATTCTGATGATGCCTTGAGCAAAATTTTAAATGATTGGAAAGGAGCTCCAAAGCAAATGGAGTTGTTACTAGCATTTTTGCATCTACAAAGAACAGAAGGTGAGGTTACACAACAGGCATTGCTAAAAAAAGCATCTGCCACATCATCGCAATTAAAGGGGCTTGTAGATAAAAATATTTTACTGGTTGAAAAAAGAGCTGTGGATCGTATTCGGCAATTACCAAAAGAATTGACAATTGACTTTGAGTTAAGCCAGGCTCAAAAGATTGCGTTGGATGAAGTGAGAAAAAATTTTGAGGAAAAATCGGTTTGCCTGTTGCATGGCGTAACCGGGAGCGGCAAAACACAGATTTATATAAAACTAATTGAAGAGGCTTTTATTAAGAATGGTCAGGTGCTTTATTTGCTGCCCGAAATAGCTTTAACAGCCCAGGTAATTAGAAGACTTCAAAAGCATTTTGGCGGTAATATAGCCATCTATCATTCTAAGTTCAATAACCACGAGAGAATAGAGCTATGGAATAAAATAAGAACCGGGGAAGTGAAAATTGTTTTGGGAGCCAGAAGTGCTCTGTTGTTGCCTTTTAAAGAATTAAAACTCATAATTGTTGATGAGGAGCATGATGCATCCTACAAGCAACAAGACCCTGCGCCACGTTACAATGCCAGAGATGCTGCAATTTATTATGCTTCGCTTTTTGATGCAAAGGTTTTATTGGGCAGTGCCACACCCTCGCTGGAAAGTTACTATAACGCCTTGCAACAAAAGTATGGCCTGGTAAAGCTTGATGAAAGGTTTGGCGGTATTAGTTTGCCTCCCATTGAAATTGTAAACACAAGACAGGTGGCTCAAAAAGGAAAAGTAATGTTAAGCCCGCAATTGAAGGAAGCCATTCAGCAAACATTGGATGCCGATAGGCAAGTGATTCTTTTTCAAAACAGGCGTGGTTATAATCCATACATTATTTGTGGCACTTGCGGTTATTTGCCCCAGTGCCAACATTGTGATGTTTCGCTCACCCTGCATAAATACAGTAATAAATTACATTGCCATTATTGTGGCAGCACTTATCCTATTTTAGTTACCTGCCCGGCCTGTGGAACTCAAACCTGGTTAGAGAAAAATTTTGGAACCGAAAAAATAGAGGAGCAATTGGATGAAGATTTTCCAAAAAATAAAATTGCAAGAATGGATGTGGATAGTGTGCGGGGTAAAACAGCACACGACCAATTAATTCATCTGTTTGAACAACACCGAATAGATATTTTAGTGGGCACACAAATGGTAGTAAAAGGGCTCGATTTTGATAAAGTGAATTTAGTAGGTGTGTTGGATGCCGATGGCCTATTGAGTTTTGCAGATTTTAGAGTAAATGAGCGAGCCTTTCAATTAATGGAGCAGGTAAGCGGTAGGGCCGGACGAAAAGAAGCTACCGGTAAAGTAATCATTCAAGCTATGAATGTACAACACCCAGTTTTGCAGTTGGTTCAAAAACACGATTACATTAGTTTTTACAATTACGAAATTGCCAACAGGAAAGAATTTTTTTATCCTCCTTTCAGCAGATTGGTTTTACTAACATTAAAGCATAAAAATAAAACAACCGTAGAAGCAGCAGCAGAAAAATTAGCAAAATTGCTTAGGCAAGATTTGAATAATTATATTGTTGGGCCTGCTGCGCCAGTAGTATCTCGATTGCGTAATCAATATTTAATGGAGATAATGATAAAGCTGCCCAAGGAAACCGGGAAAAGCAGTAGCTATAAAAAAGTAATTCGCAATCATATTAATCTTTTACTTTCAGAAAAAAATTTTAGAGGCGTGCATGTGATTGCTGATGTTGATAATGTATAATTGATAATGTATAATTGATAATGTATAATTGGTAATGTATAATACAATTCCTTTAGAGAAAGATTTTGATTTGCGGGCTTTTTGTAAGGTCGACCACCTTTGAAAGGTGGTCGACCTTTAGATTAACTTTCAGATACGTGCCTGTGATTGCCGACGTTGGTAATGTATAATGTATAATGTATAATTGGTAATGGATAATACAATTCTTTTAGAGAAAGATTTTGATTTGC
>DEHT01000100.1 GCA_002352045.1 Chitinophagaceae bacterium UBA2793
CTGGAAATGTTGGGTAAGCTTTCAAAAAAGCATAACGCAATATTGAATATTGACAATTGTTTTGCAACACCGCTGTGTCAGCGACCCATTGAATTTGGTGCCGGCCTGGTAACTCATTCTGCTACTAAATGGCTCGATGGACAAGGNNGATATTTATTTATTCTGCAGAAGCACCGGTCCTTCACTATCCCCCTTTAATGCATGGGTGTTGAGCAAAAGTTTGGAAACTTTAGATGTTCGCATGGAGCGCCATGCAAAAAATGCTTTACATATTGCAACTGCTTTAGAAGGTCATTCAAAAATTAATTCTGTAAAATATCCATTTTTAAAAAGCCATCCCATGCATTCAATAGCACTTAGACAAATGGAGAATGGAGGAGGTATTGTTTGTTTTGAATTAAAGGGTGGGCTTGATGCCGGCAGAAAATTTTTAGATGCTTTGCAATTGTTATCGCTCACAGCCAACCTGGGCGATACCCGAAGCATTGCTTCGCACCCGGCAAGTACCACACATGCCAAGCTCACCGACGAAGAAAGGATGGCAGTAAATATCACACCGGGTCTCATTCGTATTTCGGTGGGGCTGGAACACCATAGCGATATTTTGGCCGATATTTTGCAGGCTTTAGATGCGGCTTAGCAGCATACCAATGCAAAAAAAATAACGTATGGTTGAAAAATTAATACTCTACCTAATTGGTAGATTATTTATCTTTGCCATCTAAATTTTTAATTATGAGTTTAAGATTAGGAGACAAAGTGCCCGATTTTTCGGCAGAAACCACCGAGGGCGTAATTAATTTTTATGAATTTTTGGGCGATGGATGGGGAGTGTTGTTCTCGCATCCTGCCGACTACACTCCGGTTTGTACTACAGAGTTGGGAAGAACAGCTTTGCTAAAAGCTGAGTTTGAAAAACGAAATGTAAAAGTATTGGCAGTAAGCATTGATCCATTGGAAAAACATTTGGGTTGGCGAAACGATATTAATGAAACACAGAACTGCACTGTTGATTTCCCCATTATAGCCGATGAAAATAAAAATGTGGCTACGCTGTACGACATGATTCATCCCAATGCATCCGCTACGGCCACCGTGCGTTCCCTGTTTATAATTGGCCCCGATAAATTGCTGAAATTGTTTATCACTTACCCGGCATCAACCGGTAGAAATTTTTATGAGGTTTTGCGTGTGATAGATTCCTTACAACTAACCGCAAAACACAGTGTGGCCACTCCTGCCGATTGGAAACAAGGAGACGATGTAATAGTAGTACCTTCTATTAGTACCGAAGATGCCATTAAAAAATTTGAAAAAGGGGTGAAAGAAATAAAGCCCTATTTGAGATATACAGCACAGCCGGAGTAAAATAAAAAGTCAAAAGTAAAAAACGGGCTTCAATTTTTGATAGTTTATCATTCTGTAAAAGCCAATTTTGACTTTTTACTTTTGAATTTTTACCTTAGCATACTTCCTAAAAAAAAATAAATTTTACTACTTCAACTTTTCCAACTGCTTCATTAACGCACCAAATTCTTTTGGTATTTCTGCTGTAAGGTCAAAAAACTGACCATGCGCATCTGTAAATTGTAAACGGTATGCGTGCAATGCTAACCTGCTAATCATTGGGCGTTCTTCGTCCTCTAATTTGCTCAGCTTAAATTTCTTTTTTAGGGAAGATAACAAAACCGGTTTACCATCGCCATACAAATCATCGCAAGCCAATGGATGGCCTATATGTTTGCAATGCACTCTTATTTGGTGTGTACGTCCGGTAAACAATTGAAAAGATACGAGAGAGTAATGCCGGTTTGCATTTAATACCTCGTACCCGGTTTGAGCATCTTTTCCTTTGGCATGTACTACCATACTTCCTTTTATGGAATGATGTTCTGCAATAGCTGCATCAATTAATCCGGTGGATGCAGCCGGCATTCCTAACACAACTCCTGCATAAAACTTTTTAACCTGCCTTTCTTCAAAAATTTTGTTTAAAAATTTATGAGTTGCTTCGTTTTTTGCAAAAAGAACCAAGCCGCTGGTATCTCTGTCGAGCCGGTGAATGGTGAAGATGGAACCATATTTTTGAATCAATAAATCTTTTAAAGAAAGAGCGGTTTGTTCCCTGTCGGGAATTGTAAGTAAGCCTGATGATTTATTGACTGCAATAAAATCATCGTTTTCAAAAATAACGGAGTAAGGATGCCTGTTCATTATTTTCTTTTAGAGGCATTTAAATATTTAAGCAGGCGAATTTCTTTTTCGTTCAGGTAACGCCATTTTCCTCTTTCAACATTTTTTTTGGTAAGCCCCGCATACATTACCCGGTCGAGCCCTTTTACATCGTAGCCCAGGCTTTCAAATATACGCCTAACGATACGGTTGCGACCGCTATGAATTTCAATGCCAATAATAGATTTGTCTTTACTATCTGCATAGGCCAGGCTATCTACATACACTGGGCCGTCTTCAAGGGTAAGCCCTTTTATAATGCTGTCGAAATGTGCTTTGGTTAAAACCTTATCTAACCTTACTTCATATATTTTTTTTACCTCGTAACTGGGGTGAGATAATTTTTGGGTAAGGTCGCCATCATTGGTTAATAACAGCACACCGGAAGTGTTTCTATCTAATCGCCCTATGGGATAAACCCTTTCATCTGTAGCGGCCTTAATCAATTGCAATACGGTTTTTCGTCCTTGTGGATCGTCGGTGGTGGTTATATAATCTTTTGGTTTATTGAGCAGGATGTAAACAAGGTTTTTGGTTACAAATAATTTTTTGCCATTAAAAAATACTTCATCAGCAGGCTTTACTTTATAACCGGGCTCTGTAATTGCCTGCTTATTCACTTTTACTTTTCCTGCTGTTATAAAAGCTACCGCATCTCTTCTGGAGCACACGCCGCAATGTGCTAAAAATTTATTCAAAGGCATTGCTTTATCTGATGCCTGTGTAGTGGAATCTTTTTTGGCGATTGATTTTTTAACTGGTGCAGGGTTAGCTACCGTGGCTCCTTTTTTGGAAACCGCCTGGTTTTCTTTAGGTGTTGTACCGGCTTTTTGTGCCCGCTTTGCAAGCATGGCCTGGTATTTTTCTTCTTTTAAATTATCGAAATAGGCGTTTTTTTCTGCACGGACTTTTTTCTTTTCCTGGCGTATTTCTTCTTTTACTACGCTGTTCTTTTTTTTGCCCATAAACTTTTGAAACGGAGACTGGCTCATTGGCTGAAGTTTTTGCTGTTTTTCAACAGTAGATGAGTTGCAAAGTTAATTGTTTGGCTCAGATAATTATAAAGAATAATTTATGGCTTCGTTTTTAATACATGGTTGTTCCTATAAGTTTTATAATAGCTGGCTAAAACCATTGCGTGGCAAGGTTTTTATTCTCACAGCCTTAAGGTTGTGCAATGCAATAAGGTTGCAAAAGTTTATTTCATTGAGGGTAAAACTTTTGTTTACCTTTGGTGCCAATGAAATTGTTTACCCTCATAATGAGTTTTTGGATGCTGTTTATCTCATGTTTTCCATGTGGAGATAAAGTGGAGTGTACCAATGAGCATGTAAGCCTTTCAGTTGATGCCGGCCATCCGCAACATGACCATCAGAATGAACTTTGCTCTCCTTTTTGTGCATGCGCTTGCTGTGCCATTTCGGTTTGTAATTTTACCTCTCAAAGCTTTGAGTTGAATAAACGGGTTTTTGCAAAGAATATTTATAATCAATTTGATGCTTCTTTCATCAATGATATAGCTAATGCCATTTGGCAACCTCCCCAATTATCTTAATTGATTTTCAAAAACATTTTTACATTTTTTTCTTGTAAAAATGCCTTCATCTTTTTCATTGCCGCAATCGTAATACGTATTGTTTTATTGATTATTTCTTAATGCACTAAATGTATAAAATTGAAATTTTCATACCTGAAGTTTCAAAATATTCATTGGGTTCAATAGGAGTCATTAAAATATGCTTTTGATTGTGCAACCCAAAATGTATAAAATTATTTATGCTTACTAAAATTATACACTTTAGTGTAAAAAATAAATTAGTGATAGCCTTTGGAACATTGGCTCTAATAATTTGGGGAGTTTGGAGTGCTACCAAACTTCCCGTGGATGCGGTACCGGATATAACCAATAACCAGGTTCAAATTATTACAGTTTCTACATCCCTGGCTTCACAGGAGGTAGAGCAGTTCGTTACCTATCCCATTGAGCAAAGCATTGCAAATTTGCCCGACATTGAAGAAATGCGTTCCATTTCAAGGTTTGGTTTATCGGTGGTAACTGTAGTATTTCATGATGATGTTGACATCTATTTTGCAAGGCAATTGATTAATGAAAAATTAAAAGAAGCCGAGGAAAACATGCAGGCCGGAATGGGCAAGCCCGAACTGGCTCCGGTAAGTACAGGGCTTGGAGAAATTTACCAATACATTATTCGACCTAAAAAAGGAGCCGAGCAAAAGTATAGTGCTATGGATTTACGCACTATGCAAGACTGGATTGTAGCAAGGCAACTGTATGGCACAGCCGGCATTGCCGAAGTAAACAGTTTTGGTGGAGAACTCAAGCAGTATGAAGTTGCGCTTAATCCCAGTAAGCTAAAGGCAATGAACATTACCATTGCCGAGGTTTTTTCTGCTTTAGAAAAGAACAATCAAAATACAGGGGGTGCTTATATTGACAAAAAACCGAATGCCTATTTTATCAGAGGCATTGGGTTGATTTCGTCGATGGACGACATTAGAAATATTTCCATTAAGACAAGTAGCATTGGCATTCCTGTTTTGATTAATGATGTTGCCGAAGTGCGGTTAGGCGCTGCCGTAAGATATGGCGCTGTTTCCTATAACGGCGAAAAAGAAGTAGTGGGTGGCATAGTAATGATGCTGAAAGGATACAATAGTGCTGAAGTAGTAAAAAAGGTAAAGGCAAAAATGGAAACCATTCAACAGTCGTTACCTGCCGATGTAGAAGTGGAAGCTTTTCTGGATAGAACAGATTTAATAAAAGACTCCATTGCTACCGTAGAGAAAAATTTATTGGAGGGTGCTATAATCGTAATTTTTGTATTGATTTTATTTTTAGGAAATATTCGGGCAGGATTAATTGTGGCTTCGGCTATTCCTCTATCAATGTTGTTTGCATTGGGCATGATGCGTTTATTTGGGGTTAGCGCCAATTTAATGAGCTTGGGAGCCATTGACTTTGGCCTTATAGTGGATGGAGCAGTAATTGTGGTAGAAGCAACTTTGCATTTGCTGGTTACAAAAAAATATGCTGCTCTGCTTACTCAAAAGCAAATGGATGAAGTGGTGGAGGATAGTGCCGGAAAAATGATGAGCTCTGCTGCATTTGGCCAGCTTATTATCCTTATTGTTTATTTACCCATTCTTTCGTTAAGAGGCATTGAGGGTAAAATGTTTAATCCAATGGCGCAAACAGTAAGCTTTGCAATTATAGGTGCATTAATTCTTTCGCTAACCTATATTCCTATGATGAGTGCAGTTTTTTTATCGAAAAATGCAGTTCACAAAAAAACTTTTGCTGACAGAATGATGGATTTTTTTCAGCGTTTATACAGCCCTGTTATTCGATGGGCAATAAAAGTAAGAGTAGCTGTGGTTGTTGGTGCCACTGCGTTACTCATTCTCACACTTGTTATTTTTTCAAGAATGGGTGGTGAGTTTTTGCCACAGTTGCAGGAAGGCGATTATGCTTTTCATTGCATACTGCCACAAGGAAGCTCGCTTACTCAAAGTATAGAAACCTCTATGCAGGCTGCCCGAATTATTAAAACTTTTCCACAGGTAGATAAAGTTGTTTGCAAATCGGGCACTGCCGAAATTCCTACTGATGTAATGCCCATGGAAGCCACCGATATGTACATTATTTTAAAGCCCAAAGAAGAATGGTCTGACAAAAAAGATTACCAGCAGTTAGCCAATGATATTTACAAAGAACTGCAAATAATACCGGGTGTGTTTTTTGAAGTATCGCAGCCCATTCAAATGCGATTCAATGAATTGATGACAGGTATAAGACAAGATGTAGCCATTAAAATATTTGGGGAAAATATTGACACCCTGGCTTCGCTTGCTCCTAAAATGCTTCAGTTGATACAGTCCACAAAGGGAACTACCGAAGCGCAAATTGAAAGAACCACCGGCCTGCCTCAAATTGCCATTGAATACAATCGTGCAAAAATGGCCATTTACAATTTGAATGTAGAAGACATAAACACTACCATCAACACTGCCTTTGCAGGGAAAGCAGCTACGGTGGTTTATGAAAACGAAAGAAAATTCGATTTGGTTGTTCGCTTGGATAGTACCAGCCGATCGTCAATTGATGATGTGAGTAATTTGTATATAGCCACCAATGATGGCAATCAAATTCCTTTGTCGCAGGTAGCAACGGTATCTGTTAAAGAAGGTCCTGCTCAAATTAGTAGAGAAGATGGTAAACGAAGAATTGTAGTTGGCTTTAATGTAAAGGGTAGAGATGTGGAAAGTGTAGTAAAAGAAATTCAGGGAAAAATAACCGAGTCGCAATTCAAAATGCCGACGGGCTATTTTATAACCTTTGGCGGCACATTCGAAAATTTACAAAGGGCATCTGCACGGTTAATGATTGCTGTGCCGGTTGCATTGCTGCTAATTTTTGTGTTGCTTTATTTTACATTTAAATCGGTTAAGCAGGCTGCTCTTATTTACTCAGCAATACCCATGAGTGCCATTGGCGGTGTATTCTCATTGTTACTTAGAGGAATGCCTTTTAGTATTTCTGCGGGTGTAGGTTTTATTGCTTTGTTTGGTGTGGCAGTGTTAAATGGTATTATATTGATAAGCACTTTTAATCAATTACAAAAAGAAGGAATTGCAGATGTAATTCAAAGAGTATTGCAGGGAACAAAAATGCGATTAAGACCTGTGTTAATGACAGCCACTGTTGCATCATTGGGATTTTTACCCATGGCTATTAGTTCGGGTGCCGGTGCCGAAGTGCAAAAACCATTAGCAACTGTGGTGATTGGCGGACTGATAACGGCAACCTTTTTAACATTAGTGGTATTGCCTTGTTTGTACATTTTGTTTTCCCGAAAAAGTACGCTTAATAAAGGCATTAGCCCAGTAGTTGCTACGCTGTTCATCTGTATGATTTTATCAACTCCCGTTATGGCACAACAACGCATTACCATAAGTGCTGCTCTTGATTCGGCTTTAAAAAGTAATCAACAGTTACATACTAACCAGGCCGAAATAAGCAAGGCTACCTATACTTTGAAAACTGCAAATGCAATTCCTAAAACAGGAGTGTTTGCAGAGAACGAAGATTTGCGGCCTTCCGATGGAAAAGGTATTTTAAAAATTGGTGTATCACAAAGTATTCCATATCCCGGTTTGCTCAAAGCCCGAAAAGAATATTTTAACAGGCAATTACAATATCATCGGCTTAACTCAGTAGCATTAAGTGCAGTAATTAAAAAAGATGTTTACCATGTTTATTACCAACTATGGTATTTGCAGGAAAAACTTTTACTCTTTCAACGATTAGATAGTATTTATACAACTTTGTACAAAGCGGCTGCATTGCGCTTTAAAACCGGCGAGGCCGCCGGACTTGAAAAAATTGCTGCCGATGCAAAAATGAAAGAGTTAGAGGTAATGTTGCAGCAAAACAATAAAGACATGCTTGTGCAACAGCATCAACTAATGATGCTGTTGAATTTAAATGAGCGGTTGCTTCCTGTTAACGAGCCATTACAGAAATTAAAATTTACACTTGCTTTAGAAGACAGCCTGCATCCAACTTTAGCCTTGCAGCAGCAGAATGTAAATATTGCAGCTTCAAATATTGCAGTTCAAAAAAATATGAATAAGCCGGAGTTTTCCGGCCGATTCTTTACGCAAAGACTTTGGGCTGCAAAAGATCCATTTACCGGTTTTTCAGTTACCGCATCTTTTCCATTATTCGGAAATAGGGCTAATATAAACTTAATAAAATCGGCCAGCGCCGAAATGGAAGTAGAACAAAGGCAATTAAACTATCAAGCATTGCAATTAAATACCGAAAGAAAAAATGCACTGACTGAAATTGAAAAGAACCTGGCTATGTTAGAATTTTATGAAAGCACGGGTTTGCAACAGGCCGATGAAATAATAAGGGCTGCTACATTAAGTTACAATGCTGGCGAAATTAGTTTTGCAGAATTAAGCCAGTTTCTATCTCAGGCCATTGAAACCAGAAAAAATTATTTGGAAGTGCTGAATAGCTTTAATCAATCAGTAATTCAGTTTAACTATTACAACAATCATTAAAATATAAAGAATGAAAAGGATATTCATCATTGTTTTAACTACAGCAAGTTTTTGGGTGTTGAATGCTTGCAGCAATAACACAGAGTCTCAGGCTACCGGCGAAGGAGAACAAACAAAAAATGCCAAAGAACATG
>DEHT01000108.1 GCA_002352045.1 Chitinophagaceae bacterium UBA2793
AAGTAAAAAGTAAAAATTTAAAAAGTAAAAAGCCATTTCTTTACTGAATTGGCTATTATGAAGGATAAATTTTTGCCTTTTTATTTACTTCACAAACTTTTTATTCCAAACCTCCTGCTTATTAATAATAATGCGAACAATGTACATACCGCTGCCCAGGTTGCTAACCGGAATACTTATAAAGCGGGTTGAAGATGCGTAGCGAAGTTGATGATACATTTGGCCATTGATGCGTTGAATGAAAACCGTAATTACTCCTGGTATAATGGCATTCCCATTGTATTGAAGATTTAAAACATTGCTAACGGGCTGCGGGTACATCAACCAGTTGTTACCTTTTTGGCCAATAATGGCTACAATTGGTTTGGTAAATTCAAAAGAGTTGTTGGCCAGTACCGCTTGCAAACGGTAAAAACTTTTTCCTGCTTTTAGCTTTACATCTTCATAACTTATAAATTGATAATACTCCGGCTCTTGAATGCGTATGCTAAAAACATCGGTCCATTTATTGCCATCCTCACTTCGTTGAAGAATGAAGCGGTGAACCCTGTTATCGTTGTGATGCCATTTTAATTTTACCAAATGCTGATGGTGTTCATATACGGCAGTCAATCCTGGGTCAATTATTTGAGCAGAGGAGCCCAAACACATTATTAGAAATGCAATAAAAGTAAAGGGCTTCATGGGAAATATTTTCCATTTAACTCCAAAGAATCATTTCTATTTATTAGCACTTAGTTAAAAAAATAATTTTACTCAAAGATTTATAAAAATATTTTATCTGTTGGTTGCATAAAGTTTGATTCTTTTACCTTTGCTGCGCAAAAAATATTCATTTACATAAATTGTTTTCCATGAAAGTAACTGTAGTAGGAGCCGGAGCTGTAGGAGCTACCTGTGCCGATAATATTGCACGCAAGCAATTGTGCGATGAGCTGGTAATTGTTGATATTAAAGAAGGATTTGCCGAAGGTAAGGCAATGGACCTGATGCAAACAGCCCAAATTGAAGGGTTCGATACAAAAATTGTTGGCAGCACCAACGATTATAGCAAAACTGCCGGCAGTTCCGTAGCCGTAATTACTTCGGGCATTCCACGTAAACCCGGTATGACCAGGGAAGAACTCATTGGCATTAATGCAGGTATTGTAAAAACAGTTACTCAAAATATTTTGCAACATTCACCGGATTGCATCATTATTATTATTAGCAACCCGATGGATACCATGACTTACCTGGCATTGAAATCGAGCGGCTTGCCAAAGAACCGCATTATTGGAATGGGTGGTATTTTAGACAGTGCCCGTTTCCGTTATTTCTTAAGCCGGGCAATGAATTGCTCCCCCAACGATTTGCAGGCAACTGTAGTAGGTGGACATGGTGATACCACTATGATTCCATTAACAAGGCTGGCTACTTATTGTGGTACGCCGGTGGCTAATTATATTGATGCCGAAGCGTTGAAAAAAGTGGCTGCCGATACTATGGTGGGCGGTGCAACCTTAACCGGTTTATTGGGTACTTCTGCCTGGTATGCTCCCGGAGCAGCAGGTGCGGCATTGGTAGAAGCCATTGTAAGAGACGAGAAAAAATTAATGCCATGCTGCGTTTCATTGGATGGCGAGTATGGGCAAAAAGATATTTGTATTGGTGTGCCGGTAATTATTGGCCGCAATGGTTGGGAAAAAATTGTGAACTATAAACTCAATGAAGAAGAGCAGGCTGCTTTTGCAAAAAGTGCAGATGCCGTAAGAAATATGAATAGTGTGTTGGCTACATTGAGCATTTAATTATTAATAAATATTTCTTTTTGAACCGGGTAGTAATGCCCGGTTTTTTATTTAGTTCACCGATGAAGGTTAAAGGCTCTAAAATAGATTAACTTTACTTACCATTTACCAAATGTTTATGCAAAATTTTACTCGTGCTTTTTTAGTTTTTACATTTTGTTTTTTTAGCATTTTCACTCGTGCACAGTTAACTATTACCGACGCTACTTCGGCTCTGGCATTAGCACAGAGATTGGTGGGCGAGGGCGTTACCATAAGCAATGTGAGCTTTACGGGCAACTTACAAATGGCAGGTAATTTTTCTGCAAGAACCAATGTAGGTATAGGGTTGGATAGTGGTATTGTAATCACCAATGGCAGAGCAAGAACAATTGGAAGCAACTGGGGAGTAAATGGAAATTCAAATAACCTTGCCGATGAAAGTTTGGGATTAAATGGAGATCAAAACCTGGCTTCGGCTATTGGATTTCCATTGAATCAATTATATGATGCTGCTATTTTAGAATTTGATTTCCTTCCTTTGGGCGATTCAATCCGTTTTAGATACTTATTTAGTTCAGAAGAATATACACCACTTTATGCTTGCCCAAGTGGTGGTGGATTTAATGACGCTTTTGCTTTTTTTATTTCGGGACCCGGATTTACCGGTATGCAAAATATTGCCCTGGTACCAAATACAGCTTTGCCTGTTTCTATTTTTAATATTAATAATGTAAAAGAAAATGGAATACCATTGTGCCCCAATAATCCCGCTTATTACATTGATAACACCGGGCCACATTTTACACATGATGGCCATACCACGGTTTTAGTTGCAGAAGCACGTGTACAACCCTGCCAAACCTATCATTTAAAGTTGGTAATATCAGACGTTGGCGACGAAAATTTTGATAGTGGCGTTTTTTTGGAAGCAAAAAGCCTCACCTCAAATGCAACTCAGCTCATCAACTTAACACAAACAGACCCGGTGAGCGGAAACAGTTATTTGGTGGAAGGTTGTGCCACCGGTTCGTTGAATATTAAAAGACAATCGCCCGGCCTTTCTCCATTGGTAATTAATTTAAGTTATGGCGGTACAGTTGTAAATGGTGTAGATGTACAACCATTACCGGCAAGCGTTATTATTCCGGCCAACCAGGATTCGGTGCTGCTGAATATTTTTCCTATTATGGATTTACTGCCAGAAGGAATTGAAACTTTAAAAATTTATACTCTTGCAGGATGTGCCCAGGGATTGCCAACCGACAGTACAGAAATTCAAATAAGAGATTATGATATTTTGGGCATTACACCCGATACTGCTTTTATTTGCCGCAATTCATCGGTACAGTTGCAAGCCAATGCTGGTTATACAAACTATAGTTGGGATGCTCATCCTGCATTGAGTAGTATTTCAATTGCTAATCCAACCGTTACATTGAGCAGTGGGGCGGGTATGTTTGTTTGCACAGGTAATGTGGGTACTTGCATTGCAAAAGATTCTGCATTTGTAAAAGTGAAAGACCTTGAATTGATTTCAAAAACTGATGTGAACTGCAATGGTGGAAATACCGGACAAATAAATATTGGCGCCGGGTATGAATGGCCGGGGCCAGTTGAATTTTCCATTGATGGCGGTACAACTTATCAAACAGATAGTACATTCAATAATCTTCCGGTTGGTAATTATACCATACGCATTAGAGATGCCGTGGGTTGTATTGACAGTATCAGTGTAAACATTGTACAAACTTATCCCGATCTTTTGCAAACCAATATTACAACAGCTGCAAGCTGTACCGGTAATGCCGATGGAAGCATTATAGTTACAGCTTCAGGCGGAAACCCTGCCTATCAATATTCTTTAAATGGGGCTGCGTTTGTAAACAACAATACATTTAATGTAATGCAGGGAACCCATACGGTAGTGATAAAAGATGCAAATGGATGTACGATTAGCAGTGGTAATATTAATGTGGCACTTAACAATACCTTACAGGTAGATGCCGGAGCAGATGAAATTATTTGCGAAGGATCTTCCATTGCATTAAGTGCAGTTGCTACACTTTCTTCTACCTATAGCTGGACTCCTGCGGTTGCATTAAGCAGTACTACGAGTGCAAGTACTACAGCCTCGCCCATTGTTACTACTAAATATTATATTACAGCCACTTCCGGCATTTGTGCAAAAACAGATTCTGTAACAGTAAATGTAAATGCTGCTCCATTGGCAAATGCGGGACCCGATGTTACCATTTGCTTTGGTGCCGATGCTGTATTGCAGGGCCAGCCTGGTTTTACTGAGTATAGTTGGTCGCCTGCTGCAATACTTAATAATAGCACATTGGCACAGCCAACAGTAAGAAGGCCAACACAGAATATGCCTTTTTATTTAGACGTAAAAGATGCTAACGGTTGCACGTCGCTCAAAAAAGATACAGTTTACTTAACCGTAACCCCTGCCGTACAATTATTTGCCGGTAACGATTCTGTGATAGTTGCTATTGGTCAGCCAGTACAATTGAATGCGCTGCAAATTGGCCAGCAAACTGTTACCAGTTGGAATTGGGTTCCAACAATTGGGTTGAATAATCCAAACATTCATAATCCAATTGCAACCTTGCAGAATGATCAAACCTATATTGTAACCGGTAAAACACCCGCTAATTGCGAAGGCTCCGATACTATATTTATTAAAGTGTATAAAGGCCCCGAAATTTATGTTCCTTCTGCGTTTACGCCTAACGGTGATGGCAAAAATGATGTACTGAGAGCCATTGCAATTGGCATGAAGGAGTATCGCTATTTTAGAGTGTTTAATCGTTACGGACAAACCGTTTTTGAAACCAAAGGCGATTTTAGAAGAGGCTGGGATGGAAGAGTGAAAGGGGTGTTACAAAATACCGGTACATATATTTGGATTGCCGAAGCGGTTGATTATAGAGGAAATTTGGTACAACGAAAGGGTACGACTATTATAGTGCAGTAACGAAGTGAAAAGTCAAAATTCAAAAGTAGCAATGTTATCAAATTCGGTATTTCATTTTTTACTTTTTAATTTTGACTTTTGAATTATCAACATCAACTCACACCATCTGTAATCATATCCTTATTTATTTTTCCAACCAATCCTTGTAAAACTTTGCCAGGCCCGCATTCTGTAAATCTTGATGCTCCGTCTGCAATCATGGCTTCTACACATTGGGTCCATTTTACCGGGCCGGTTAATTGTGCAATTAAATTTGCTTTTATTTCATCAGGATTATTGATTGCCTTTGCTACTACATTTTGATACACGGGGCAAACAGGCGTATTAAAAAGGGTGCTGTTAATAGCGGCTTCCAATTCTTCTTTTGCAGGCATCATTAAAGGAGAATGAAATGCACCACCTACAGGAAGTATCAAAGCTCTTTTGGCACCTGCTGCCTTCATTTTTTCGCATGCAATTTCAATAGCTTTAATGGAGCCGCTAATTACCAACTGTCCCGGACAGTTATAGTTTGCAGCCACTACTATATCATTGGTTTCTTTGGCTACTTCAAGGCAAATTTCTTCTACTTTTTCATCGGGTAAATTAAGTACGGCAGCCATGGTAGAAGGGTTTTGTTCACAAGCTTTTTGCATGGCTCCTGCTCTTACGGCCACTAGCTTTAATGCATCTGAAAACGATAATGTTTTATTGGCAACTAATGCAGAAAATTCACCCAATGAATGTCCGGCAACCATATCGGGCTTAGCATTTTCAATACTTAAAAATGCAGCAACCGAATGAATGAAAACAGCGGGTTGCGTAACTTTTGTTTGCTTTAACTCATCATCTGTGCCGGTAAACATTGTTTGGGTAATATTAAAGCCCAAAATGTCATTGGCTTCTTCAAATATTTTTTTTGCTGATGGATTAGCGCCGTATAAATTTTTTCCCATGCCACTAAATTGGGCACCTTGTCCGGGAAATACAAATGCATGTTTCATGTTGTAAATTTTAAAAGTTGTTAGAGGTTAAAGCCAAAGTAAAAAGTAAAAATTCAAAAGTAAAAAAATCATTCAAAGAATAAACATCCGTTCAATCAGTGTTCTAAATAAGTCAAAAAAAAAAGCACTATTCTGCAAGGAATAAAAACAGGAATTTTAAAAAAAATAAACGCTAATGAAGTGCAGATGTTATTAGTCTCATAAATTCACTTCTGGTTTCATTTTTTTCAAACTGTCCAAAAAAAGCCGATGTGGTAGTTACCGAATTTTGTTTTTGCACGCCACGCATCATCATACACAAATGCGAAGCCTCAATTACCACAGCAACACCCAATGGGTTTAGCGATTCTTTAATAGCGTCTAATATTTGGTGGGTTAACCTTTCCTGTACCTGCAGTCTGCGGCTAAACACATCTACCACACGGGCAATTTTGCTTAAACCGGTAATGTATCCGTTTGGAATATAGGCTACATGAGCTTTTCCAAAAAAGGGTAGCAAGTGATGTTCGCACATGCTATACAATTCAATATCTTTTACAATAATCATTTCGCTTACATCTTCATGAAATTTTGCCGACTCTAATATTGCTTTTGCATCCAGCTGGTAGCCTTGCGTTAAAAACTGCATTGCTTTAGCCATTCTTTCGGGTGTTTTCAATAAACCCTCTCTTTGTGCATCTTCTCCCAACAGGGTTAACACATTGGTATAGTTTTCAATTAAACCTTTGGTAATACTCTCGTCGTAGGATTCTGATTTATGATATGCCATATTGTATTTTTTTTATTCCGGTTGCTCCGGGAATTCTACAAAATTTCTTTTTGTTTCATACAGCCGAACCTGCATTTTTAATTCTTTATCAATCATCGGCCTCAGTAAATTAAAAATTATTATGGCAATATTTTCGGCTGTAGGATTAAGGTTTTTAAATTCTTCACAATCTTCATTCAGGTTCCGGTGATCAAATCTTTCAATAATTTGTTGTTGAATAATATCGCTTAATATTTTTAAATCTATCACAAAACCCGTTTCTGTATTGGGCACACCAACAACTTTTACTATTAAATCGTAATTGTGGCCATGAAAATTTGGGTTGTTACATTTGCCAAAAACGTCATTGTTTTTTTTGAAATCCCATTGTGGATTAAATAACCGATGAGCAGCATTGAAATTTTCTTTTCTATATACGGCAACTTTTCTACTCATGAAATAAATTTCTTTTGTTGGTTCAACTTTTCAATTAGTTAATTACGTTTATAATTTGAATTTAGTTGCCAAAATACTCTGCATAAATTCTATCGGTTTCATGCAATTTTAAGCTGTGCAATGCAATATTATTGGGTATCTGCGGCTGAAGCTGCTGCCAAATGGCCATAATTAGGTTTTCTATGGAACACAGTTTTCCTTTCATAAAATCAACATCTTCATTTAAGTTTTTATGGTCTAATTTTTCAACCACATGTTCTTTAATAATCTTGCTCAGCCTCTTTGCATCAAATACAAAACCTGTTTCGGCATCGGGTTCTCCTTTGATTGTTACATATAGTTCAAAGTTGTGACCATGCCAGTTTTCATTAGCACATTTACCAAAAATTTCGTCGTTTTTTTCTTTGCTCCAATTGGGGTTGTATAATTTATGTGCGGCATTAAAATGCTCTATCCTTGTAATATAAACCATAGAAACAGGTTATTTTATGCAAAAGTAAACATATTGAATACAATCAACGAAATTTGCGACATGCATCTTTTGATTGTAGCAGCTACTGAAATGGAAATTGCAGATTTTCTTGCAACAAAACCAAACGCCGATGTGTTAATAACCGGAGTGGGGGCACCACATTGTATCTATGGCCTTACCAAAAAGTTAGGGAGCAAAGCTTATAATTGTGTAATACAGGCAGGTATTGCAGGTAGCTTTGGTGAAGTGCCTCTTGGCGAAACGGTATTGGTAATAAGAGATTGTTTTGCTGATTTAGGCATTTTTGAAAATAATAGTTTGAAAAGCCTCTTTGGCGCTGGTTTTTTAAATGCCGATACGTTTCCTTACAAAGCAGGTTGGCTCGAAAATGAAAGCCAGGTACTTTCAGCCACATCTTTAGAATGCTGCACTGCTATTACTGTAAATACGGTTTCGGAAAACCTGATAATGGAAAAGCAGTATAAAGAAATATACCAACCACATATTGAAACTATGGAGGGGGCAGCGTTTCATTATGTATGTTTAATGGAAAATCTGCCTTTTATTCAATTGCGAGCCATTAGTAATATTGTAGGTATTAGGGATAAGTCGCAATGGAAAATAAAAGAATCGGTTGCTTCGCTCAATAAAGAGTTGATTAAAATAGTTAACCAATTAACTACAACGAAATGAAACTAACATTGGGTTTTTCGCCCTGCCCAAACGATACCTTTATTTTTGATGCTCTGGTGAATAATAAAATAGATACCGAAGGATTGGAATTTGAAACGGTGCTGGCGGATGTACAAACTTTGAATGAATGGGCTTTACAAGCAAAACTTTTGGTAACCAAATTAAGCTATGGAGTTTTACCGCTGGTGCTTGAAAAATATTTATTACTCGATAGTGGAAGTGCTTTAGGCAAAGGAGTTGGGCCTTTATTAATTGCAAACAATACACTGCAACATTCAAAAGTAGAAGATCAGCTAATTGCCATACCGGGCGAAAATACCACAGCTCATTTATTATTTAGTTTGAAATACCCAAATGCTATCAGCAAAATTTTTTTAAGCTACAATGAAATAGAATCTTTTGTACAAGCGGGAAAAGGCTTGGGTGTTATCATTCACGAAAACCGATTTACCTACCAGGCTAAAGGCTTGTATAAAATTATCGACCTTGGTGATTACTGGGAAGAAGTTACCGGTGCCTCCATTCCTTTGGGAGGTATTGTGATTGATAAAACAATTGGAAAAAATACTCAGCAAAAAGTAGAGCGGCTTATTCGTAAGAGCATTGAATATGCATATACTAATTATCCTCAACTTAATGATTACATTCGGTTTCATTCTCAGGAAATGAATGATGATGTTATGCGAAAACATATTGATTTGTATGTAAACAATTATTCGCTACGGCTCGGTGAAGATGGAAGAAATGCAGTGAAGGTTTTGTTGCAGGTTTTTAATACAATGGCAGGCACGCAAATAAACCACAATAATATTTTTGTATAAATTTTCTTACCGGTAATATTCGGGTAAAATTTGGTGAAGTTGCTCGTAAATGTTTATAATTTCGTTGTTACTATAATTTTTATTTTGCATAGAAGCAACCCATTTAATAGGTGCGACGGAGTTGGTTAAAAATATTTCATCGGCACCTAATAAATCTTCAGGATAAACTTCTGTTTCATTTATTGAATAACCAATGGCGGGAAGTGTTTGAATAAAGCGATTCCTTATTGTTCCTGCTACGCAGCCTTCAGTTAGAGATGGAGTAAATATCACTTTATTTTTAATAAAGAAAATATTAGCAATACAGGTATCAGTTACCCTGCCGTATTGGTTAAGGATAATAGCATCGTTGAAATTGTTTTCTTTTGCAAACAATGCACCCATTGAGTAGGGTAGATAGTTGTTATGTTTAAGGTTGCTAAATTGGTCGCAGATCTTTTGTGCATCTTCAAATAAACCTACCAGTAAACCATTTTGATTTAAAACAATACTTTCGGATAGGTCCCAACTTTCAATAATAAAAGTGGGATGCAAGGATTCAATGTCGAAAATACCAGCATTGCCCCTTATTACATTAATTCTTACTCTTACAAATTTGCTTAGGTGATTATTTTTTTTAAGTAGTTTATGTATTTCAAACTCCAGAAAACTTTTAGTAAAAAAATCGGGTAAAGTAAAACGCATTTTGTTCAACCCCTTCCAAAGTCTTTCTGCATGCGATTCCCATAGAAGAGGTTTAGCATTAGCAGCTACCAGGGTTTCAAAAAGACCGTCTCCATAACGAAGACTTCTATTTTGAGCAGTAACAATTGGGGTTGTTTCAATTACAATGGTACCATTCCAATTAATGAATTTCATAATTGCGAAAATAAAAAATCCCCGTTATTACCGGGGATTGTTTGGATATAATTGGGAGTTACAGTTCTTCAATTATTTTATGCTTTACAGCATACATAATTAAACCTGCAGTACTTTTAGCGCCTGTTTTTACTTTTAGTTTATCTCTAATGGCTTCTACAGTTCTTGGGCTGAGCTCAACAATATCGGCAATTTCTTTGGTGCTTTTTTCTTCGCACATTAACCTTAGTATGGTTGTTTCTTTATCGTTAAGTACGGCTTCTGCCTGCATCATTTGTGGCGGCGGAGCCACATTACGCTGTTTTAAATTGGTAAGCAGTGCCTTATTGGTCATGGAATTAAAAAAGTACTCCTGAGCAACACAAGTTTTTATTGCTTCGTAAATAACTTCACTATCACTGGTTTTGGCCAAGTAGCTATTGGCTCCAAGTTCCATCAATTTTGTAATCATACTATTGTCTTCCATAAATGTAAGCATGATGACTTTTGTTTGAGGGCAAAGTTTTTTTATTTCGGGTAATGTTGCAATGCCATCCATTATGGGCATTTGTATATCCAGTAGAATTACATCGGGCTGAATATTCCTAATAATATTCAACAAATGCATGCCATTATCGGCTTCTGCAATTACCCTAATGTCTTTTTTTGCACTGAGGGATGTTTTTACTCCGGCTCGGTATAGTACATGGTCATCGGCAATAATGACGGATATTGGTTCGGTTTGGTCTTGTTTCATAAAATATTCCTAAGCAGCGAATTTAATGTTTTTTTAATTAGTAAGAATACGATAATAACGATAGAAAATGTCTGCAAATTATACGCAATGTTAATAAAGGGTGATTGTACTTTTTACCAATCTTAGTGATTTTACTATCGTTTTTCGGGGAATACTTTAATATATTTTGAACACAATAATGGGTAATATTTTTTTCTTATTCTATTAATTTATTGCGCATACCATACATAATAAGACCTCCAATGGTTTTTGCATTAACCTTGGTTTTCATATTTTGCCTAATAGTTTCAATAGTACGGGGACTCAGAAAAATTACTTTAGAAATTTCCTCTGTAGTTTTATCTTCTGCCAAAAGTTTTAAAATTTTCAACTCCTTTTCATTGAAATTTACCGGAGCATTGCTTCCATAATGAGCCCTTACACTTTTTTTCTGCATCAACTTACCCATTACAGCTTTGTTTACAAGCTCGTTAAAGTAAAAATCATCGTTCATGCAGGTTAATATAGCTTCATAAATTTCTTCTGGATCGGTGGTTTTGGTGAGATAGGCGTTTGCACCCATTTCCATCATCTTGCTTATCATTTGCTGATCATCGTACATTGTAAGTACAATAATCTTAATGTCTTCGTATTCTTTTCTTATCAATTGTATTGCATTAATACCATCAATTTCAGGCATTCGAATATCCATTAGTAAAACATCGGGTTTTTTTATGGATATTTTATGCATCATATCCTTGCCGTCTTCGGCCTCCCAAAGCATTTTTAAATTGGATTTACTTGAAAGAGCCATTTTCATGCCGTCTCTAAATATTTTATGATCGTCGGCAATGGCTATTTTAATAAACTGATCAACACTCATTTTTTAAGTTGGGGGGTTAGTGTGGTCAAGATACATTTTCATTTGGAAATACAAAAATTTTAGCCTTTTCAATTCCTTCAGTTTAAAGTAAAATATTGTAAATCAATTGGCTGAAATAAATGCAAATCGTAAATATACTATACTTTGTGTAAGTAAAAATACTAAATTCATTAATCTAAAAATTTAAATCTATTATATTGATTTACATATTACTTGTAATAAATTAAAATATTTTAGAAATAGAAAAGTAAGTTAATTTACGATAATGATTATCCACATATCCACATTTTTTATGTACGCATATCGTAAATTTTCCTGAAAACATACGAAGTTTAATAGTAAAAATACTATTTTCGCTTAGTACAACTACGTTAATTTGTTTTTCAAAAATGTTGTTTAAAATGGATAAAAGCCATATTGGTATTGAGTTTTGTAAATAATGTAGTGTTGCTATTCATTTTACCCACTTGTTTAGAGTTAGCATTTGAAGCAAGTTTGTATTGATATTTAATTGTAAACCACTAACAAAATTTTTTCACATGTACGGAGTATTATTAGTACTTGATTGTGATCGTGTAGAATTGGTACAATTCTAATTTCTTGCATTAAGTAAATTTTGGTATTGATGTGCAGTTGGTTATATTTGATTAAATTAACTGCTTATCCAAGATTTAGTACTATATATTAGCTTACTGCCAGAAATGATTCCTTTAATCTTTTGTATTTATTTTCGAAAGAAACTGAATACAAAGGCATTGAAGGTTTTTTTTATATATGCAGTTATACTATTTCTTTTTGTTGGAATCAATTTTCTGGCATTAAAAGTTATAAAAGATCAGCTGATAATTTTTCTAGTTTTAAGACTATTCAACATTTTTGAGTACAGCATTATTGCTATTTTCTTGTACCATGTTTTAAAATTGCCCCTTTTTAAAAAGATTATACTTTTCTCCATTATTCCATTTATTATTTATGCGGTTATTGATTATCTATATAACAATCCTGCTCAATTTAATAATCATTCCAATATTGTTGCTGCTTTATTAATCATTATTTTTATAGTGTTTTTTTTCTACGAAAAAATGAATTCGGAAGAAATGACACCGCTACACCAATCTATTTATTTTTGGATTATTGTGGCATTGATGCTTTATTTTTCGGGAAGCTTTTTCTTTTTTCTATTTAGTAATGCCGGTGTTGACAGAAATTTGATGGCTATTGTTTATTGCCTTGTTGTGCTTTTGAAAGATATTCTACTATCGGTTTCTTTACTGGCATCCGAAACTGACGAGTATAAAAGCAATATTCTCCAAATTCCTACCGATATAAACTTCGATGAACCCAATCAATCAACCGCAAAAAATTAGTAGGACAAATGTATTTTTTACAATCTGATGTGTCTAAGCTCATGTTTATTGGTTCAATAGGCATGATAACGCTTGCAATAGGCATTATAGTTTTTGTAATAATGCACCAGCGAAAAGTAATTCGTTACCATATACAAATGAAAACGCTGGAGGCCGAAAAACAACAACTATTATTAAATGCATCCATAAAATTTCAGGAAGAAGAAAGGCAGCGGATAGCGGCCGACCTTCATGACGATGCAGGGCCTTTGCTGGCAACGGCCAGGTTGTACTTAAACGAGAACCTGGTAAACTTAGATAAGCCGGCACAATTACAAAATATTTTCAGTGCCAAACAAATTATTGACGATGCTATTTTACTAATTAGGAATATTAGCCATAGCCTTATGCCTCCTACCTTAAAAAACTTTGGGTTAGAGACGGCCACTACCGATTTGTTTCAAAAAATTAGCGCAAGTGGTAGCATGAATGCCAGTGCCCGTTTTCACGATTATCGTTTACGCTTGCATAGCGAACAGGAGCTGTTGTTGTTTAGAATAATCCAGGAGTTAATTAATAACATATTAAAGCATAGCAACTCCGGATTTATTCATTTAACACAAAATGCAAATGCCAATTTCATGTATATAAGAATACATCATGATGGGAAAGGTATTGTGCAAGCTGAGTTTGATAAGCTAAGCCAAATGTCGCAGGGATTGGGATTAAAGAATATTGCCAGTAGGCTGAGGTTGCTAAAGGGTAGAATATTGTTTGAAATTGACGCAAGTCATACCTATTATAAAATAACAATGGAGATTCCTAAAGTGTAATGATATTTTTAAATTTGATTATCAAATAATATTGTAGAAAATTTATTACACTATTTCTATAAAATATTGGAGGCCAATTTATAAAAAGAATAATTTTATTTGTTCTTTAAGAATGTTCTTATTTTTACCTACAGTATGCTCCCTGACCAAATAAAAGTAGCCATTGCCGACGATCATCAAATCTTTAGAAAAGGTGTAATACTTTCTCTACGCTCCTATACCAACATAAAGTTTGTAATGGAAGCCGAAAACGGTGATGATCTTATTCAAAAAGTTCCGGAAGCGATGCCGGATGTAATTTTGTGTGATCTCAAAATGCCAATAAAAGATGGTATAGATGCCACAAAAATTCTTACTAAAACTTATCCGCAAATTCGGGTTATTATTTTAACGATGTACGAAGATGATCGCTTTGTAGGTCATTTGATGGATTGTGGCGCTGCAGGTTATTTACTAAAAAATACAGAGCCGTCAGAAATTAGGAAGGCAATAATGGATGTAATGCGTACAGGGTTTTATTTAAATCCTTTTGTAAATAAAGTGCTTATAAAGAAAAATTATAGCAAACAAAAGTTTAGCCCTTCGCTTAATTCTGAAATTGCTTTAAGTGAAAGAGAAAAGGAAGTGTTAACGCTGGTATGTATGGAATTTACAGCTACGGAGATTGCGCAAAAGATGAATATTAGTGCAAGAACAGTAGAAGCTATAAAAGACAGGCTTATGGAACGCTTTGGCGTAAAAAACTCAGTTGGACTGGTTTTTTATGCCATGAAAAATCAATTGATTGATTAGAATAAACCAAAAAGCTGAGAGTCTATCTTTTGAATAATTTGCCCTAAATGTTCTTCGTTCTCAGCGAACTTGTTGGTATCGGCATCAATCACCAATAATGGGCCTTCTTTGTAATTTTCTATCCAATTATTATAATAGTCGTTCAATTTTTTCAAATAATCCAATCGTATATTTTCTTCATATTCTCTTCCTCTTTTTTGAATTTGAGCAACCAGGGTAGGTACAGAAGCTTTTAAATATATCAATAAATCGGGCGGCTGAACCATTGTTTTTAGCGTTTCAAAAAACTTATAATAGTTTTCAAAATCTCTTTTACCCATCAGGCCCATATCGTGCAGGTTGGGTGCAAATATATTGGCGTCTTCAAATATGGTGCGGTCTTGTATAACGGTTTCGGTGCCACGATGAATGTCGAGCAATTGGTTTAACCGACTGTTTAAAAAATAAATTTGCAAATTAAAACTCCAGCGGGGCATGTCTTCGTAAAAGTCATTCAGGTAAGGATTATGGTCCACATCTTCAAACTGAGGAATCCATTTGTAATGCTTGCTTAGCATTTCGGTTAAAGTAGTTTTTCCGGCACCTATATTTCCGGCAACTGCAATATGTTTTGGTTTTTTTATTTTGGCCATATCCTTTGCTTATGCTAAGCTGAATTTAAAAGTTTGTTCGGTATTCAATGTAAGAAAACTTACCCAATGTGCATTAAAAAAAGGGTATTAAAAATTATTTATTAATAATATTTCAGCCCCATGGATTCTTTCACCAACTGCAAGGTAGCCACTGCGCTTTTTCTGCCTTTTTCGGCGCCTTGTTCCATTACGTTTTGAAGGTACTTTTCATCATTCATAATATCAGTTGCTTTTTGACGTATGGGTGCAATAAAACGAACCATATCTTCTGCCAGTTGTTTTTTCATATCTCCATATCTAATGGAGCATTGGTTGAAATCGATTTCAAATTTATTGATAACATCTGCGTTGCTAACTAAATTCATCAGCAGAAAAATATTTTCAATATAGTCTGGTTTTATTGAGTTGTGTTCGGTTGGGCCATTGTCTGTTTTTGTTTTCATTACTTTTTTTCTAATCATATCGTCATCATCGGCCAGGTAAAGTGTAGCCATTTGATTTTCGCTTTTACTCATTTTACCACTACCATCAAGGCTGGGTACTTTTAATAAAGTTTCTCCAAAATTGAAAGCTTGTGGTTCTGGAAAAACATTTCCGTAACGGAAATTAAATCGCTGTGCAAAGTTGCGTGCCATTTCAAGATGTTGTTCCTGGTCTTTACCAACCGGTACAAATGATGCTCGATGAATTAAAATATCTGCACTCATCAAAACCGGGTAAGTTAGTAATCCGGCATTTACATTTTCGGGGTGCTGTCGAACTTTATCTTTAAAAGTGGTTGTTTTTTCCAGTTCGCCTTTATAGGCCAGCATATTCAGGTAAAGATATAGCTCCGAAATTTCTGGTATATGACTTTGGCAAAAGAATGCGGCTTTTTCGGGATCAAGCCCGCAGGCTATATTTTCGGCCAACACCCTATGAACATTTGCTCTTAATTCCTTAGTATCTGGGTGTGTGGTAAGTGAATGTAAATCGGCAACCATATAGTAACACTCATATTCATTTTGCATTTTTACATAATTGCGCATAGCGCCAAAATAGTTTCCCAAATGGAGATAACCTGTTGGCCTAATGCCACTCATTACTATTTTTCTATCCATAATACTCATAGTGATATTCTTAAAATGTTCCGGCGGCGAAGATAATAAAACTCAGTTGCTATAAAGATTCATTTGATTAATAATTAGCAATACCATTTGAATAAACCATGCTTGCGCTATGTGCCGAAACCGCTATTTTTGTTATATGGAAGTAAACGATGCTTTATTAAACAAATTGGCTACACTTTCAAGACTTAATTTTAATGAAGATGAAAAAGAAGCCATTAAAAAAGATTTGGAACGGATGATTCATTTTGTTCAAAAAATTGAAGAGGTAGATACAGGTGCAGTTATGCCGCTTGAACATATGGCCGCTGATAAAAACATAATGCGTGAGGATGAAATTAGAGGAAGTTGTACTCAAAGTGAGGCATTAAAAAATGCCGGTAAACACAGTTCTCAATTTTTCATGGTTCCAAAAGTGATTAAAAAATAAATATGGCGCAATCTATTCTGCAATTAAGAAGTATTCACAAAAGTTATTACCTGGGAAGACAGGAGTTGCCTGTATTGAAGGGAATTGATTTGGATATTTTTAAAAACGAGTATGTTTCATTGATGGGGCCAAGTGGTAGCGGAAAATCTACGTTGATGAATATTTTAGGCTGTCTTGATTCTCCAACAAAAGGCAGCTATATTTTAAATGGTAAAGATGTGAGCCGCATGCCCGATGATGAGTTGGCTACTGTAAGAAATGTAGAAATAGGTTTTGTGTTTCAGCAATTTAATTTGCTGCCCAGGTTAACTGCGGCCGAAAATGTAGCGTTACCTCTTATTTATAGCGGTGTTACAAAAAAAGAAAGAATAGAAAGAGCAGAAGAAGTACTTGAAAGGGTAAAACTCGAGGATAGAATGCACCATAAGCCCAATGAATTAAGTGGTGGTCAATGTCAGCGGGTTGCTATTGCCAGGGCGCTAATAAATAATCCTTCTATTATTTTGGCCGATGAGCCAACCGGCAACCTCGATTCTAAAACCTCTTATGAGATAATGGATATTCTTACCAAAATTCATGACGAAGGAAATACGATAGTATTGGTTACGCATGAGGAAGATATTTCTCAATATTCGCATAGAGTGGTAAGGTTAAAAGATGGAATAATAGAGTCGGATAATTTAACCGAAAAAGGAAAAAAAATTACAGCGACTGCATTATAATCTATGGCTTCTAAAATATATACAAAAACTGGCGATAAAGGTAAAACTAGCTTGATTGGAGGAACCAAAGTTCCAAAAAGTCATATACGCATTGAAAGCTATGGTACCATTGATGAACTAAATTCATATATAGGTTTATGTGCTGATCAGCTAATGGACAAGAGCAGTAAGGATATGTTGAAAGAAATACAAGACAGGTTGTTTACCATTGGTTCTTCCTTAGCTTGCGATCCTGAAAAGGAGCCTTTAATGAAAATGCCCGATTTAAAACAGGAAGATATTTCATTACTGGAAAATGCTATCGATACAATGAACGAAACCTTGCCACCCATGAAATTTTTTATTTTACCCGGTGGACATGTGGCCGTATCAAGTCTGCATGTGGCAAGGTGTATTTGCAGGCGTGCGGAACGCATTTGTGTACACATGCAGGAAGAAAATATTTTTATAGACCCCTTAGTAATTCAATACACCAATAGGTTAAGTGATTATTTGTTTGTACTTGCAAGATATACCGGGCATTTGCTGGGTGCCGAAGAAATAGCGTGGCGACCCAGGCTTAATAAATAAACTGTTAGGAATGACTCAATCTTCATGAGTCTTTTTTGTTTCAATATTTTGATAGTTTGGGAAACTGCGGTCCGCCAACTGGCGGATATGAATCCTTTTCTTATGTTGAATGAAAATAAAAAAGCCCAAACCTTAGAATCAGATTTGAGCTTTATACCGGTGAGTCCCGAGACTTCGGGAAACTGCCGTTCGCCTTTTGACGGATCTGAATTCAATTAATTTCTTTGAAATAAAAAAAGCCTGAATATAAATTCAGACTTTGTACCGGGGAGCAGACTTGAACTGCCGACCTCAGGGTTATGAATCCTGTGCTCTAACCAGCTGAGCTACCCCGGCTAATGGGCGGCAAAAATAATGGAAAATACCAAAAAGTTAAAATGATTTTTAAAGAATTTCAATTACGATATCTTATTATTACCAGTTTCCTAATTTAGAACTCATATAAACTGGTATTATTATTGATGATGAAAGAATAAAGTGAAGAGAAAAATTTTATTTTCACTTATTACCTCTAACACTTTTACTGATCGCTAATTTATATGATGTACTTTATTGCATTTATTAATTAAATTTTCAATAAAAGTATTGTAGTAGTAATAACTTTATACATACGCAGGCTTACCCAATAATATTCACTCTATACTTCTTACTTACTTTAAAGTATCATAAAAAAATAGGATACTTTAGATAGAAAAAAAATTACCTGGGATAGAAACCATTTAAAAGTTTATTTCGTCTAAAGTCTTGTATATTTGCGTCGCAAATTAAAAATTTAAACAATTAGAGGGACGAGTATAGCTTAAAACCACTTATTCTTTAAAGTTTTTTAATCATATATTCTCAAAAATCTAAAGCTTAACAAATGAAAAAGATCTACACAAGAATGGTGGGCTTAATATTAGCCACCTTTTTATTTATTTCATCTAGCAATGCTCAAACCATTACCGGTAAAGTATGGCACGATAAAAATGCTGATGGATTAATGACTGGCGAAACCGAAATTCCTGCTATAGTAGTGGAATTATACATTAACGGTGATGCAAGTAATGCCAAGGCAAGCACATTAACAGATGCCAGTGGCAATTACACTCTTACTTATCCAAGCCCTTTTACTGCGGGTGATTACCGAATTCGTTTCAAGTATCCTGTTAATGGTTTTACCATTACTACTAAAAGGGTAGGGGCCAATAATCAAATTAATAGTGCTGCAAACACATCTGGATTTACCGATTTTTTTAATATCCCCAATAATACTACCAGCTTTGATATTTATAGCATGGGGCTTAGATATAGACCCAATACCATTACTGTTTGTAAGGTTTTACCGGTAACACAACCTACCTGGACTACAACAATTACCGACTTTCCAAGGGCCTATTCTGTTCCTGATTATTTAGGAGGAACTTTAAACCAGGTTGATTGGTTCTTCTCTACAACATCTTCACATCCGGTTGTACAGGCAGAAAATACAGGTGTTTCAAGTCAAAACAATGTTTCTTTGGAAGGAGGTTCAAGAACTACGGTTTCCACTATTCCTGGTACTGCCATTGCTCCGGAAGTAGAGAGTAAATTTAAAATACTGCAATCATTTTCTCCCTTTGATGGTACTATTGATTATGCTGGAACTTCCGGAATGACCCTTAATAATGTTGCTACCGTTGGTGCAATTAACAATGAAGTTCAACTATTTGATGGCTCCGATGATATTTCGGGTTATATAAATGGTGGAGGCCAAAATTTTGTAGCTCCCATTACTTTCAGTAATTTATCTGTTGCTACGGTTGTAGGTTCGGCTACTATTTCATTTCAAATAGATACCCGCTCAAATGCAGGAGGTTGCGTTACCTATACTTATGATAATCTTGTGATGCCTGTTGAGCTGGTTTCATTCAATGCATTAAAAGATGGAAAAAAATCGCAGTTAACATGGGCAACCGTTTCAGAGCAAAACAATAAAGGTTTTTATATTGAGCGTAGCAAAAATGGTAGCAATTGGGAGTCGATAGGTTTTGTAAATACTAAATCAATCAATGGAAATAGTAGCCAAAGATTAGAGTATAACTTTACTGATATAGCTCCTTTAAAAGGGAATAATCAATATCGTTTGCGCCAGGTTGATATTGATGGAGCAACTAAATACAGTGATATTCGCCAACTTAGTTTTGCTACCAGTAACATAAGTATTTATCCAAACCCGGTTGTAAATGAAAATGTAACAATAGCAGGTTTGAATGGCAATAGCAAAGTAACTGTTACCGGATTATCGGGTCAAGTAATGCATACCGAAGCAATTAACAATGCAAGCATTAAGTTGATAAATCTTTCAAGACTTCCAAAAGGTATTTATTTGTTAACTGTAACCGACGAAGATGGTACCCAAAGCTATCGTCAAAAGTTAGTGAAACAATAAATATAAAGACTTGTAGAAGCAAGATTCTTCATAATAAAAATAGGCTGTCTTTTTAAACAAAGACAGCCTATTTTTATTATGGTAAAGAGTGAATTTTAATTGAGCAATTTACTAATTGCTCTTTGAAACACATATTATTTCATTTCAGAAAAATACTTGTGAAAATAGGGGATGGTTTCAATTCCCTTGTAAAAATTGGCAATATCAAATTTTTCGTTGGGGCTGTGGAGGTTGTCGCTATCTAATCCAAAACCCATAAACACTATTTTAATTCCTAATTCTTTTTCAAACAAGGCACAAATGGGAATACTGCCACCACCTCTTACAGGAATGGGTGTTTTACCGAAAGTAGTTTCCATTGCCTTGGCGGCCGCTTGGTAAGCGTTGCTGTCAATAGGTGTCATATAAGGTTCGCCACCATGATGCAGTGCAGCGTTTACTGTAACATAAGGTGGAGCAATTTTTTGTAAATGATTGATGAGTATATCGGTTATTTTATGCGAATCCTGGTTGGGTACCAACCTTGCCGATATTTTTGCAAATGCTTTACTTGGCAAAACTGTTTTAGCCCCTTCGCCGGTGTATCCTCCCCAAATTCCGTTTAGTTCCAATGTAGGCCTTATGCCAGTTCTTTCGTTGGTGGTGTAGCCTTTTTCGCCCCAAAGTTCTTTTACGCCGAGGTCGGCTTTAAATTCTTCTTCGTTATAGGGAGCCTTGGCCATAAGCGCTCTTTCTTCGGGTGTAGATTCCACCACATCATCGTAAAAACCGGGTATCACAATATGATTGTTTTCGTCGTGCAACGAAGCTATCATTTTGGCAAGAATGGTTATTGGGTTGGCCACCGCACCACCATAAACACCGCTATGCAAATCTCTGTTTGGTCCTGTAACTTCTACTTCAATATAACTAAGTCCACGAACGCCAATATCAATACTAGGTGTTTCGAGGCTTATCATGGAGCTATCACTAATGAGTATGCAATCGGCTTTTAATAATTCTTTGTGAGCAGATACAAATTTTCCCAGGTTGGGGGATCCTACTTCTTCTTCCCCTTCAATACAAAACTTAATATTGTTCTCCAATGTATTTGTTTTTACAAGGGTTTCCAATGCTTTTATATGCATATAAAATTGACCTTTATCATCGCAACTGCCACGTGCAAAAATTTTACCATCAACAATTGTAGGGTCAAATGGGCCGCTTTTCCAAAGATCTAATGGCTCTGGAGGTTGCACATCATAGTGTCCGTAAACCAGCACGGTTGGTTTTGTGGGGTCTACAATTTTTTCTCCATAAACCAAGGGATGACCATCTGTTTCAAAAATTTCAACTTTATCGGCACCTGCATCAAGCAAACGCTCTTTAACAGCTTCCGCACATTTTCTCATATCGTTTTTGTGCTCTGTTTTTGCACTTACACTGGGTATGCGTAAAAGATCAAGCAGTTCATTCAAAAACCTGTCTTTATTCTGTTCCTGGTATTCTTTCCAAACCTGCATAGTATATTTTTTTAATTTGAACGATGAATTGAGGGCTACAAATATAACCAGTTTGGTTTCTATATTTTTATAAAAAAAATTAGCGTTTCTTTCATGGTTTATTAAAGCGAACTCCACTAAATTCGCTTCACGATTGCTTGCCAATTTATCAGCCTTTGTTTAGTTTCTTCCAGTTATTTTTTTGGAATGTTACTTCGCAAAGGCTGAGTCAATTTTAGACCTTACCAATATTGAAAATCTTTTTCCCCCAGCAAAATATTAAAAGCAATACAACCACTGCTAAAAAGGAAAACTTGATGATAGCTGAAATGCAGGTTAATGTTGTAATGATGGGTAAAATATGTTTTTGCAGAGTATATAGCATACCAAAATTTTCGAGTACATCAAATGCTCCGGCTAAAAATGCAAGAAATGCCGCAACAGACATAGTTTTTTTATTGTTCAAAATTTTTGCAGAGCGCAGGCAGAAGAATATTAAAAACAATCCATAAGATGCTATATAAATAAAATCGATAAGTGTATTGTAGAGTGCTACCTGCAATAAGGAATTGTTTCCTTTATTAATACTGCTCCATTCCTTTTTTATTGTAGTTGCTTTTTGTGCAGAATATGCAAACTCCATCTCCACTATTCCTAGTGGAGATACGGTCGTTTGTAATGGTTTGCCTTGTAGCCTCATTACTATTGTAAAAAGAATAAAGAAGACCAGTGTTAATAAAATAAACGATGGTCTATATAAAGGACTCATACCGCTGTTGAACATAATCCCAATTAACAACATTCCACCAGTTGGCAATATATTCTGCTCTTTTGTTTTGATATTTTAAATAGTAAGCATGCTCCCATACATCTATGCCCAGTAATGGGAATCCTTTTATATCACTAATATTCATTAATGGATTGTCCTGGTTGGGAGTGCTACCAATTTTTAAAGTTTTATAATTATCAATGTACAACCAGGCCCATCCACTTCCAAACCGTTGCGCACCTGCATCACTCATTTGTTTTTTTAATGAGTCAAAGCTGTTAAAGGTATTTTCTATAGCGGTTAAAACTTTTCCTGATGGACTATTGTTTGATTTTTTTGCACGCATACATTTCCAAAATAGTTCATGGTTGTAATGGCCGCCGGCATTGTTTCGCATCTTACTACTATATTTTGAAATATTTGCCAATACTTCTTCAACAGATTTTGCCTGTGGAGCTTCGGCTGCGATGGCTTCTTTTAAAGACTTACTATAAGATGCTGCGTGCTTGCTGTAATGTATTTCCATTGTTTTTGCATCAACCACATCTTCTAATGCATCGAATGAATAAGGTAGTGCCTGTTGATTGAACCCGGTTTTATCAAAATTTCCGGAAATTTTTTTGCTGCTATTACAAGATTCCAAAAATGCTCCAGCCGATGCAAGTCCTATAGAAACTGAAACGGAACTTAAAGCAGTTGTTTTTATGAAATTTCTCCTACTATTATTTTGTTTTTTCATTGTTTAAATATTTATAGGTGAATGATTGCTTTTTGTTTGCTTGAATTTTAAAAAACTGTTTATCTGTTTAAATAACCTGTTATAAAATTCTTTATTAAATAATTGTGAATCTCTCATGGCTTTATAGGTTAAAAACATTCCTATAGGAGCTAAAATAAGTATGGCCAGCCACATTCCCCAAACCGGGCTCATGATATCTTCTTTTACAAATTTTTCTCCAAACATGTTTAGTAAGTGGAAAATGAGGAAGAAAATAATGGCTACAACCAATGGCATGCCTAATCCTCCTTTACGAATGATAGAACCCAGTGGCGCACCAATGAAGAATAAAACCAGGCATGCAAGCGAAAAAGAAAACTTACGATGCCATTCCATTCTATGGCCCCGGAGGCTCTTTAATCTTTCTTTCTCTTCTATTTCATAAAACTCTAGTGTACTTTTTAGTTGTGTAGCAGTGGATATTGATTTGTCTTTAACGGTGGTTTTTAATGAATCGGGTATGATAGCTGATTTGTCTTTAATAATACTCTTGGCCTGTTTCCAAACAGAGTCGGGTATTTCGGCAAAGTGTACGTAATAATTCAGGCTTGTTGTTAATCTTATTTCTGCACTGTCCGAAAATCTTTTTATTGAATCAATATTAGAAGAAAGTTGCCTGGAACTTAACATTTTTTGATTGGATTTAAACATGTTTTCGTCGGCAGTTTGCAAAGCAAGCGCACTCATGTCGAACATTTTTTTAAACTCTTTGAATTGGATTCTAATAAACTCCGTTGAACTGTCATCAATATTTCCTCTCTCCTGGTATCGGAAGCCGTTGTTTAAATTAAATTCTAAAAATTGCTGATCGGTAGAAGGAACCATGGTGCCTTTATCGGCAACAATGGTATTGTCCTGCAAGTTGTTTGTTTGTTCATATATTAATACATTCCCAATTCCCTTACCATCTTTTTCTTTATGCCCTACTTTAATTGCATAATTGGGAATGTACGTAAAAAACACTCCTTCTTTTAAATCAAAAGCCGGCTTTTTAAATCTAATTTCACTATATAATTTTGCAAACTTTAAATTGGCATAAGGTATTACATTGTTTGCAAAAACAAAAGTAATTACACAAAGCAAAATGGTAACCCACATTAGCGGCCGCATAAATCTTAAGAGTGAAATGCCGGATGATTTAATGGCTACCAATTCAAAACTTTCTCCCAGGTTTCCAAACGTCATAATAGATGAAATGAGGATGGCAATAGGCATTGCTAATACAAGCAGGGTGGCACTGGCATACCATAGAAACTGGCAGATGGTTAAAAAATCGAGACCTTTGCCTACCAGGTCGTCAATATACTTCCATAAATTTTGCATTAGCAAAATAAATAGCGTAATAAAAAAGGTAGCAATAAAAGGGCCCAAAAAGGCTTTTAATATAAGTTTGTCTAATTTTTTTATCATGGACATTTGAGGCCGTCATTTCAAAATAAATATAAAAACAACTATGGCCGATAGTACAAAAATAGAACTTTCTAACCTGGAACTGGAATTGATGAAAAATAGCCTTTGGATTTTAACTAAACATAGTGTGATAGATAAGATTGCTCTATTGTTTTCGGAACAAGTTCCATACATAAACCAACACTTTTTATCGGTTGCCAGTAAGTTTGAAGAAATTAATACATCAAGGCCCAAGATTACTAAAGGTGAGCGGTATCAAAACTTACCATATATAATACTTGATTACCCGGCTGTATTTTCAAAGCAGGATATTTTTGCACTTAGAACTATGGTTTTATGGGGTAGCTTTCTTAGTGTTTCGCTTCATTTATCTGGTAAGTACAAAGTTTTTTTTCAAGAAAACATTTATAGAAAATTACAAGCATCATCGGATAATATTTTTTTGGCAATAGGTGAAAATCAATGGCAGCACCATATTACGCCTGAATCCTTTTTGCAAATAAGCAATACTAATAATTCTTTAATAGATGAATACATCAAAAATCACCCTTACACCAAAATTACAATCATGTTTAAATTGGAAGAAGCAAAACTGATGGATAAAAATATAAAAAAAGCCTGCAGTTATTTGGCAGGCGTCTTAAATTAATTAATTACCAATTCGGTGAAAGAGATCTTTTACCTGGTATTCCCACAATTGACTTTGATCTTTAATGTCTTTTTTTTCAGCAAAATCTTTTATGATAAGAATTGTTTGATTGGTTACTTCCGATTTCTCAATTGCAAACTCAAAATATTCTCCTTTGGGAGCGTAGTCCCAATGAAAGCGAATAAATTTATCGTCTTCCATTTCTAATACATTGGCTTTCTCTTCGGTTCCATTCCAGCCAAATGTAAATACACCGTCTCTTTCATCAACTTTATCGGCAAACCATTCCTGTAAACCTGCTGGAGTACTTAAAAATTCATACAATATGCCGGGAGAGCATCTCACTGGATATTCTAGGGTATATAATTGTTTTTTGCTCATTCTATTTTTTTAATTAAAGCGTAGTTGGATGCAATTATAGAAAAATTATTTATCTGACAAAATTTTTGAAGCATTATTTTAAAAGCATACTAAATATTAAATATGTGGTAAAAAAACAGGATGATGTTACTTATTATTTTTTTTTGCCACGTAATAAAAAAAGAATTAAATTACGTAACTATTTCTACCCCATTAAAATCTGTGCCGAAAGGTAGTTGCTGGATTTAATTAACTCTTAAATGCCTCCTTATGAGTATGCGTCAACTGAAAATTTCCAAATCGATTACTAATAGGGAAAGCCCTAGTTTGGAAAAATATTTACAAGAAATTGGTAAGGTAGAATTGATAAACCCTGATGAAGAGGTACGTCTTGCAATTTTGATAAAAAAAGGAGATCAAACAGCCTTGGATAAACTCACAAAAGCCAATTTGCGTTTTGTAGTGTCAGTAGCCAAGCAATATCAAAATCAAGGGCTCACTTTAAGTGATTTAATTAATGAAGGAAATGTGGGCCTCATAAAAGCTGCTCAGCGATTTGATGAAACACGGGGATTTAAATTTATTTCTTATGCAGTTTGGTGGATAAGGCAAAGCATACTACAGGCTTTGGCAGAGCAGGCAAGAATAGTAAGGTTGCCTTTAAATAAAGTGGGGCTTACAAACAAAATAAGCAAGGCTTTCTCATTGTTGGAACAGGAATATGAGCGTGAGCCTACACCCGAAGAACTATCGAAAATACTGGATATTGATGAAGAAGAAATTGCTGCCTCACTCAATATTGCAAGCAGGCATGTAAGTATGGATCAGCCTTTGGCGGATGGTGAAGACAGCACATTGATTGATGTATTGGTGAATAAAAATGCCTCTGCTACAGACAATGATCTTGCAGTTACCGCTTCTCTCAATACAGAAATTGAGCGTTCCTTAAGTACACTCACTGAAAGGCAAAAGGATGTGGTACGTTATTTTTTTGGAATTGGCATTGATCATCCATTAAGTCTTGAGGATATAGGTGAACGTTTTTCCTTAACCAGGGAAAGAGTAAGGCAAATAAAAGATAAAGCCATTACTAAACTTAGAACCGCTTCACGCTGTAAATTATTAAAAGGCTACCTGGGTGTTTAAGTAAATTTTTCGATTTGTTCTAAACAAAATATGATAAGCCCTCCTTTGTTGAGGGCTCTTTTTTTATTCTGCCATCAAAACTATTTTTCAGTACATAACCTATTTTAAAAAAAAGAATGGCTCCACAAAAGCGGAGCCATTTCTATTTTGTATGAAGAAGAAACTCTTAAATTATCGAACCACAGTAAACTTCTTGTTTAACTGAATTGCAGGGTCTGTACTCTTTATGATATAATCACCCGAACTTAAACCAACAAGGTTAATTCGGAAATTATTGGTGCCATTTTGTACATTGGCATCGGTACGTTTAACCAATTTACCGGTAATATCAAATACCAACAATTGAGTTCTAACTGCTTTGTCTGATTTAACAACTACATTCAATACATCTTTAGCCGGTACAGGATAAAGCAGCGTAGTAACATTTTTCACTTCGCAGTTGGCTCTTACCACATCGGTATAAGTAGTTCGACCATCTTTATCAACTTGTTTAATACGATACAATGCATTACCTGCCTCTAAGTCAATTTGGTTGTAATCTCTACGGTCGCTGCTATAGCCTGCAGCCGGAGTACGTCCAATTGTTTTCCAAATTGAGCCATTTTCACTTCTTTGTACTTCAAAATAATCGCTGTTAGATTCCTGTGCAGTAGCCCATTTAACCAAAGCTCCATTTGGAGAACAAGTTGCATCAAAAGAAGCGAAGGAAACGGGTGCTGCACCACCTAAAGGTAAAGGTGTGTTGTATGTAAGTGAATTTGCAATGTATTCATTAGCTAATACATCGGAAATTGCATAAGTAGTAAACTCTCCTGGAGACCCACCTGCACCTGAATTAATTACAACATAACCACCTTGAGGAATACTATTACTCAAGGTCCATAATGTTACCGTGAACATATCCATCCAAGCGGTTGTCAAAACAACTCCATTTCCACTTACAGCGTCCATTGTTCCAACTGCTCTTCTGTCAAAATTTTGTCCGCCAGCAGTTTGATTATAAATTCCACACTGATTCACTACTGTATATGCATACCCACCAGCTGTGAATGCAGCTGAAACAGGTACATTCGCCGGGGCACTCACAATTGCACATCCAGGAGTAGTTGGAATCATCGCAAACGCAGACTGGAAACTCCAGCCTACGGATATTCCAGTTACATCAGGAATATTTGCGCCTGTACTCCGAACCTGAAGTGTAAAAGTAGCCGATCCTAAAGCAGGTCCAGCCCCGTCTGGGTCTGTAGAACTAAATGTAGGATTAACTAATCTCCATTCACATATTTGTGCTATAGTTGAGGCTGATACTCCAAAAAAAAGTAAAAAAATAATTACTATTTTTTTATGAGTTGTATAATTTGTATTCATAAGTTGATAACTTCTTTTAGAATTTTGTAAAATAGATTTTAGTTTTAGTTTTCTACAATTGGGTCAGGAATATTGGTGGTTACTTTTATGTTTGGATTATTTAAATCTACTCTTGACCTTGCATTAGTGCCACTACCTGTGCCAGAAAGAGATATCGTAGATTTTGTAAGGTTTACATCAGTTACGTTTATACTATTGCTCATATTCACATCAGTGAATTGATATCCATTTAATGAAGCAGCTATTGCAGACTTGATTGCATTGGCATCAGTTACGTTTACTGCTCCATTTTTATTTGCATCACCAGCCCATAAACCATATTCAACACCGCCGGATAATAATACAACAGGGTCTGATGGTGAACCTGCAGGTTTATAAGAATTTGCCAATACCGTAAAATCATTGGTAAAGTTTCCGGTGGCATTTGATGCAATTGCATTACTTAGAACACCCAGATGGTTTCTGTGACGTACAGTAATAAAGGCAGTTCCTTGTTTTGCAATCGGTACTTTTATTGGGGTGACACCATCTAACCCTACAACTGTGCCATTGTTTAACAAAAATCCTGCTTGTCTGCCGGTAATGGTTGCACTCAATGCATCTGCAGGTAAACCAGAGGCGGGTTTTCTATGTTCTATCAAAACCCAGTCCACCACGTTTGTAGGAATAGCTCCTACATTTTCGGTGCCGGCATAGTTAAATGGAGTTGTATTATAAGGTTGAGCTAAAGGAAGGATACCACTAATATTAGTATTCATTGCTGCTCCTGTCCAAGGTCCTCTCAAATTGGCTGTTACATTCATTGTATAATTTGGATCGGCCAGTTTCCATTCTTGCGCCAGATCTGCTGCGGCTACCCCGGTTGTAGCTACCCAATCGTTGGCTGCATCTCTTGTTACAGGAGTAAGGCGTGCATTCCATTCGGCTGTAACCAATCTCCAGGGTACAAGGTTAGCTTCGGTATTCGTATTAAGTTCACCGGCCATATAGGGATAGCGAACATCAGCAGTAAATCCCGAGCCTCCTGTATTTGCAAAGCCATAAACCCTTTTTACTTCCCTTTCGGCTTGGGTAGGATCGCCATTTGGAATCATATTTACAGTAAAATCAGATGGAGTGGTACCGCCAGTAGTGGTTACCTGCATATTGGGTTGGTTAAAAACTCTTGCTACACCTGCGGTCCAACCTGTTCTTCTAACCCGGCCTACAACTTCTTTACCAGCGGCAAAAGTATATGGAGTGGTTGCAGGAGAAATTAAAGCAACAGAAGGTGTACCAATAGGATTGGTAGTTAAACCTCCTTGAGTAAATGTAAAACCATTAGTAACCGTTGTGGATGCAGTTAATGTTACATCGTCCGTAGCTGCCGTCTTATTAATAGTAAGATTTGCAATAGATGAACTTCCAGGACTAAGGTTTACATCACCTGCACCATACATTTCGAGTATTCCGGCAGAACCTACACCGGTATATGTGCCTGTGTTAGTGTAATTGCCTTGCACTCTAAGGCTTCCATCGTTATTTAAAGTGCCTGCATTTTGAACATCGCCTTGAACGGTTACCTGCGAACCTGTTTGCATAAAAAAGGTTGCGCCACTTTGAACTGTAAGCTGAGCTTGTGACTGAAAGCCTACCAGACCAAAAACCGCAAGGGCTGTTGTAATTTTGGGTAGCATATTAATTTGGTTTTAACTGTAAGTAAAGATATATAATTGCTTTACGTTGGAAAGAACTGATTTCGCAGAATGTTGTTTTTAATTAGTATTCGGCATCCGTCGAAATAATGCTTTCTGTTTCAAGATATAAAAATATGCGTTTTCAATTCGAATTTAATACCACATTCGGGTTATTTTTTTGGGCTAATTAATAGAAATAATTTTCTGGTAGCCTTTTTTTAACCGAAATTCGCACAACAAAAAATACATTCTGATGGCTTTAGACATAAAAGTGCCCACGGTGGGCGAAAGTATTAGTGAAGTTACTTTAGTGAAATGGATGAAAGGAAATGGTGAATGGGTAAATAGAGATGAAGTAATTGCAGAACTGGAAAGCGAAAAAGCAACTTTTGAAATTAATGCAGAACAGGCCGGGATTATTCAACAAATAGCTAAAGAAGGTGATACCCTTGCTATAGGAGATGTAGTAGCCTCAATTGATACAGAAGCTGCAAAACCCGAAGCAGCAGTTGCAACCATTGTTGAAAAAGCCAAAGCTGAAACCACTCAGTTGAATGAACCCGTTATTGCGTCGAAACCCGCCATGGTTTCTTCCGAAATAAAGGCCTCGCCAGTAGCAGCAGCCATTATTGCCGATAAAAAAATAGATAGTAAAGCAATTACCGCATCCGGAAGTAATGGAAAAATTTTAAAACAAGATGTTTTAGAAGCATTAACCAATCCTGGTCGTAAACCTGGCATCAAAGCTTTCAACCGTGAAGACAGGCCCGAAAAAATGAGTAACCTTCGAAAAACCATTAGCCGCAGATTGGTAGAAGCAAAAAATACTACCGCAATGCTCACCACTTTTAATGAAGTGGATATGGGGCCGGTTATGGACGTTCGAAAAAAATACAAAGACAAGTTTAAAGAGGTGCACGGAGTAAACCTTGGCTTTATGAGTTTCTTCACAAAGGCTTGTTGCTATGCCTTGCAGGAGTTTCCCGCTGTGAATGCTTATATAGATGGAGAAAATATTGTTTATCATGATTACTGTGATATTTCGATTGCAGTAAGCGCTCCAAAAGGTTTGGTAGTACCGGTAATACGAAATGCCGAAAGCCTAAGCATGGCTGGCGTGGAAGCAGCCGTGGTTGATTTGGCTACCAAAGCAAAAAATAACAAACTTACTATTGAAGAAATGACCGGCGGAACCTTCACTATAACCAATGGTGGAATTTTTGGAAGTATGATGAGTACTCCTATTATTAATATTCCACAAAGCGCTATTTTAGGAATGCACAATATTGTAGAAAGGCCAATGGCAGTAAGCGGGCAGGTAGTAATAAAACCTATGATGTATGTGGCTTTAAGCTACGATCATAGAATTATTGACGGTAGAGAAAGTGTAGGATTTTTAGTGAGAGTGAAACAATTGCTCGAAAACCCGGCACTATTGCTTTTTGGTAAAGATCCGGTAGATAGTTTATTGGAATTGTAGTGCTTATTAAAATATATTTTATTGTTATCCTGCATTTTCTTGCAGGATTTTTTTATATAGAATTTCGATAGTTCTTTATAGTGAATTTAAAGCCAACGTCCAGCAAATCACCCATTGTTTTACAAAAATCAAAACCGTTAATGTATGTTTTTGATTTTAAGGAAAGCTTTAATAACTCAAAATTTTTTTGTGGCGAAATATTATCTGCCTTCATCACTCGCATCAGGTGTTCAAATCTTTCATGATCGCTTAATATCCTTTTTACAATTCCCGATCTTACTTCTTTTTTGTATTGTTCAATGGAGTTGGACTGAAGCTTTTCTTCAACCAGTTCTACCATGGCTCTGTTTTCTTTATATAGATTCGTTTCGTAAACCTGAATATTACCTTCATAAGACTGCTGGTCAAAATCAATGGGCCTTATTCTATATACTACCTGGTCAAAATCGTGAATAGGAACTACTACATAATTATAGCTACGCATATCACCCAGCAAACCTATAAAGCATCTTTCATTAAATTTTACATACTCTTTTGCAATTTGTGCTTTCTCTAAATCGCTGCATAAATGCAATTGTTCAGCAAGAAACACATCGCCGGGAATGCCTAAAATATGCTCTTCTACCAATGTACTTTGATGTAATAAAAAGTTGATACGGTTTACAGAAAGAATATCCTCCAGTTCCAAACCATACAGCCTGCTGGCATCTACTCTTTTTATATAATAATTAGTGTGGTTGTCATTCAAAATATTTCTTACTCTTATTCTAAAAGGCTTTGAGTTGCCAAATGTGCAAAATTGTATTGAGTCTATAGTGAGATAAGGAAATGAGCTTTCGTCGCCATCGGAATGAAGTAAGGTGTAAATTTTTTTAAGATTTAATTCTAACTCGGCATAATCGGCTGGGCTGTAAAAAACATTTAGCCACAAGGTATCCTTTCCATTTTTATCTCTTATAGCAGAGCTATCTTTAAAACGCAATAAATCGGAATAGCCTATATCGAGTTTGGCTAATCTGCCGTTTACCTGCAAATATTCGTACAATAGAGTCGTGATGGGGTAAAAAGGCTTCTTTAGTTTTATAACCACATCTTCCATAATTGAAATGTACGATTTATTTGAGTGATTGCCTTGCTTTTACAGCAAACCCAATGCTTTCATTTATTTTTGCGTTATGAGCCGCTTTCACTCTTATGTTTTATCCGCTAAGTCTATTTTACAATTGTACAAGGGTGAGCTTCCATTCGCTATCTTTTTAAAAAAATATTTTTCTGGCAACAAAAAATTTGGCTCAAAAGACAGAAAGTTAATTGCTGAATGTTGTTATGCATGGTTTCGTTGTGCACATTTATTTAAACAAAATTGTACAGAAGATAACATTATTACAAGTTTGTTTTTTTGCAATAATCAAAGCAATACCCTTTTACAAAATCTGCATCCCAATATAAATAATAACATTCATTTGCCTGTAACAGATAAGTTGAAATTGTATTCTATGGAACCGGCAGATGTTTTTCCTTTCTACCAAAGTATTGGTAGTATTGAAAAGGAAGTTTTTGCATTATCTCTTTTTCAACAGCCATCTCTTTTTTTAAGAGCAAGGCCAGGAAATGAAAGTACTGTTAAACAAAAATTAGAAAATTCAAACATAAACTTTTCGGTTTACAACGATTGTTTTGAATTGCCCAATGCCAGTAGATTGGATGATGTGATTCTAATCAACAAAGAAGCTGTAGTACAGGATAAAAGTTCTCAAAAAGTTTTTGATTACTTGCGTAATAAGCCTATTGAAAATACAACCTTGGAAGTGTGGGATTGCTGTGCTGCAAGCGGCGGCAAATCTATCTTATTGAACGATTTGTTGAAAAAAAAATACAAACTAACTGTTTCGGATATACGCCCATCCATTCTACATAATTGTAAGCAAAGACTTCAGCAGGCAGGTATTAACATAGCTCATGCTTTTGTGGCTGATATAAGTAAACCAATACCCGGCCTGGCCTCAAATAAATTTGATATAATTATTTGCGATGCCCCATGCACCGGCAGTGGCACCTGGGGCCGTACACCCGAACAATTAGCTTTTTTTGAAGAAAGTAAAATTGCCGAATACTCGGCATTGCAAAAATCAATAGCCAAAAATGCTGCTGCATACTTGAAACCTCAGGGTATGTTTATTTATATTACCTGTTCGGTTTTTGAAAAAGAAAATGAAGAAGTAGTCAACTTTTTAAAACAGCAAACTTCTTTAAAACTTTCGTTCAGCAATTATTTACCAGGTTACCAATGCAAAGCCGATACGCTATTTGTAGCAGTTTTCAAGAGTTAGGTCTTCATGCTATCCGTTTGCTAATTTGTTATATCCATTAAGTAATTAAAGTTTCCTGCAGTTTTTTCAAACTTTAGTTTTGGATTATTCTTTCACCGTATCAAATATGGTTTCACCTTTAACTTATTTTGAAATGAAAAAATTATTATTCTTTTTTTGTGTTTGCATTTTCGCAAGTATGCAGTTGGAAGCTAAAATTCGCAGGGTAGGCTTTTTTGGAATTCCTATTTCCGGAACCGATTACGTAAGCTTTATTGCTGCTTACAATGCTGCCGTTGCAAACGATACCATTTTAATGTTTCCTAATACTACATTAAATGGAACGCTTACTAAAAAACTAATTATTATAGGCCCTGGTAACTGGCTCGACCCTACTTCTACACCCAAAGGAAATGCCAATATGCAGGCTTTTCCCGGCATAGCAACCGCAACCTCTGTTATTTTTAATGCCGGTTCAGAAGGCTCAATAGTAACCGGTTTCTATGGCGGTACTTTTTATGTAAATACCAACGATATTAAAATAATTAGAAACAGGGAATTAGCCGTTTATATATGTGCCACAGGTGTGGCCAATTCAGTAGAAAATTTGCAGGTATTGCAAAATTATAAGGTTGGTTTTCAGAATTACTATGGAAATGCATCGAGCTGTACCAATATTAATGTAAGCAATAACCTAATCACATATTTTACAACCGGTACCGGAAATACTTACAATGGGTTAATAAGTAACAATGTGTGGGCATGGGATAATACGCAAAACACCAACTCCTTGAATGGTGGTAGTACTACAATGTCAGGTAATGGCCATATTGAATTAGGAGCCGGAGCATACTTACTTCAGAATAATATTTTTGTGGCATATTCCAATGCCAGTGCTGCTTCTAACTATAACTATTTTTATTTTGCAAATGGAGGCAATAGTGTATTTAATTACAACCTTGCATTGCAGGCGGGCAATGGCCCTGCCCAAACCTGGGGTGCCGGTACTGGTAATACTATTACACCCATTGCAAATGCTGCAAATATATTTAATGCCTTTCCTCTAATTGGTACCACGAGTGCAGATGCACGATACCAGTTGAAAGCAGGTAGCCCGGCACTTACTGCTGGCTCTGGAGGCACACCCATTGGAATGTACACGGGCAATTATCCTTATAAGCTTTCAACTATACCTTCTATTCCTACTATTTACCAGTTGAGTTCACCGCAAGGGAATAACCCGCCTGGAAATACTATGCAAATAAATGTAAGTACAAGAGGAAATAACTAATTGAATTTTTTAAATTTTTCTCATGGAAAATAAGTTAAAAAAAATATTCGGTTGTACTTTACTGCTATTGTTCAACTATTGTGTGTTGATTGCACAACCGAATATTACCAGAGTAGAGTGGTACCTCAATAACGACCCAGGCTATGGCAATGCAACCCCTTTGTCATTGACGCCTTCGGCTAATTTGCCTAATCTTTCAATTAACATTGATGTGCAACCATTACAGCAGGGTGTACATGTAGTTGGTATTAGAAGTTTAGATGCTAATGGTGCCTGGAGCCTCGATAATAAATGGGTATTTTTAAAACCATATCCAAATGTTGGTGCCACGCCACAGCCCAACATAAATAGGGTAGAGTGGTATTTGGATAATGATCCGGGTTTTGGTAATGCAACTCCTATTAGCATTGTACCTGCTACAGAATTAAGCAGTTTAAATATTCCTATTGATTTGGTTCCGCTACAACAAGGTGTTCATATAGTTGGTGTAAGAAGCCGGGATGCCAACGGCGCCTGGAGCCACGATAACAAATGGGTATTTCTAAAGCCTTACACTAATATTGGGGCAATTCCTCAACCCAATATTACAAGAGTAGAATGGTATATGGATAACGACCCCGGCTATGGCAATGCAACGCCTATCTCTATTGTGGCTTCACCGGATATTGCCGGATTGATAATTCCAATAGATGTTGCTGCTGCGTCGCAGGGAGTTCATATAGTTGGTATTAGAAGCCAGGATGCAAATGGTGCCTGGAGCCTCGATAACAAATGGATATTTTTAAAACCCTATACTGATGTTTCAGGAAGCCCACAACCACAAATTGTACGAATGGAATACTTTATCGATACCGACCCTGGTTATGGTAATGCAACGCCTGTAACCATTACAGCAGCCACCGATATTTCGCAATTGATTTTTGATGCAGATATATCTACGGTGGTAAATGGCAGCCATAAATTAGGAATAAGAACCCTGGATGCCAATGGTGCCTGGAGTTTAGATAACGAAGTAGCTTTTACCGGAGGAACATTATTGAGTATTACTTATCAATGGACGGGCAATGTAAGCAACGCCTGGAACAACCCTGCAAACTGGTCGCAGAATATTGTACCCACTATAAATACGCATGTGGTAATTCCTGCAAACAGGCCATTTAATCCTACAGTGCCCAATGCAGTTATTGCAGAATGTAAAACCATACTTATTCACCCCAATGCAAGTGTAACGGTTGCTACCGGCGCACAATTAAAAGTGCAGGAATAATTTTATTGAATTATCAGGTTGCCTTGTACCGTTAGTTTTTTGCCTGGTTTTACTTCAAAATAGGTTCCTGCCTGCATGAGTTGGGTGGTACTTAATATACACTCTCCACCAACAATGGGGTCAATTATAATGCTTCCTCCTGCAGAAAGGCTTGCAGGGGGAATTGTATTTCCGCTCCAATTGGCTGCATTATTCCATGAACCATTTCCGGTAAATGTATAAGTGTTGCAGGGGTTTTGATGGTTGATGGTAACAGATGAAAATGAAAAACTGGTATCGGTATCCATGGTTGCTCGAATGCGATACACATAGGACGATGGTATTGGGCTGGTTGTAATATCATCCCAATAGCTTAACTCACGCATCGAAAAATTTCCTGTAACATTAAAAGTATGCAAAGCTGTAAACTGCGGTTCTAAAGCCAATCTTCTTTCTACAACAAAACTCATATTGTTGCCTGCTTTTACATTTAATTTCACCAATGTGCTGCAGCCGGCCTGTCTTATTTCTTGTTTATAAAAACGCTTCAATAAAATTACAAACGCTTTTTTCATATCCGGAATGCCATATCCTACTCTATCATCGGGATTTGTAAATTTTGTAGCCGATTCCTGTAAGGCAGAAATAATGCCCATATTATTTGATTCGGGAAAAGCCTGCCAAAGGCAGGATGATAAGCCTGCAATTATGGGTGTGGCAAACGAAGTGCCACTGCTGGTTGTAGGCTGCCCGGTATTAGCATTCGCAACTACGGAATTTACTCCTAATGCTGCCACCGAAGGTTTTATTTGTCCATCGCTACTGGGGCCATAACCGCTAAAATTAGCACTAACACCGGCTGAAGTTACTGCACCTACTGCCATCACACTATCGGCATCTGCCGGGGTTGCTAAAAAATTCCAGCCGTTGCCTCCTTCATTTCCCATTGCTGCTACTACCAACATCCCCTTTCGGGCAGCAAAATCTGAAGCCCTTGCAGCAATAGTTGTATTACCATCCATTTGTGAATAGGTATGATTAAGGCTGTTATTATCAAAAGTTGTATAGCCCAACGAAATACTCGAAATGTCAACACCCAGGCTATCGGCTCTTTCTAATCCAACAGCAAGGTTTTGTTCTTCAATGGGGAATTCGGTAGCAGCATTTTCTGTTCGGAATAAATAGAAAGAAGTTTTGGGAGAAGTGCCCATAAAACTGCCCGGCATATTTGCTGCAATAGTACTAAGGCAATGGGTACCATGAGAAAGGTCTTCATTTACATTTGCATGGTTGTCCACAAAATCCCAGGTGCCTAATACCTGGCCATTGTTGCGAATGCTATCAAAGGTTGATAGCGTTAAATAGTTTCTAAAGCCGGCATCCAATACGGCCATCTGCATCCCCTGCCCACTAAAACCATAGTTGTGTAAAAACTCACCTTGGTGCAAATGCACTTGCCCGTACGATTGCCCGTAATTATAAATATTTGCCAACTCTTGCTGAGGTGCATTGGATTCAATATCCTGCAAATTATTTTCCAGCGCAAACTTTCCCGCTGGATTAAATGGCATATTATTTCTAGCCGCAACACTTACAATAGTTTTTACAAATGGGAAGTTGGCAATAGTATTCATTGCAGTAGCATCCACACTTTGTACACAAACCTGGTTCAGCCATTTAGATGTGCTGAGAATGGTAACTGCTCCTGCTTGTTGAATACTGTTTAAATATTGTTGAACTACCGGCAGGTCGGTGCTATCAATTGCTATATTGTATAAAAGTCTTTTATCAATGGCACGCTGGCTTAAAAATTCGTGGGGCCTGTTTATTGAAAAAACAGACCCCGTTTTATTTTTAAGTTCAATTATGAATTTAGTAAATTGGGCATTGCCACATGTAACCAACAAAACTACAGTGGTAGTTAAAAAAAATTTACGCAGCATTTAATGGAAGTTTAGTAGCAATAAATATAAGCTATTTATTTACTATCGTAAGCCCATTTAACCCAGGTGGCTCCCCAGGTAAATCCACCACCAAATGAAGCGAGTATAATATTATCTCCTTTTTTTAACTGTTTTTCCCAATCCCAAAGGCAAAGCGGTAAAGTGCCGGCTGTAGTATTGCCGTATTTTTGAATATTAATCATCACTTTTTCTTTTGGTAAATCCATTCTATTGGCAGTAGCATCAATGATGCGCAAATTTGCCTGGTGTGGAACCAGCCATGCAATATCATCGGCGGTTAAGTTATTGCGTTGCATCAATTCGTAACTCACATCGGCCATGCCCTTTACAGCAAATTTAAAAACGGCTTGTCCTTCCTGGTAAATATAATGTTCTTTATTGGCAACTGTTTCGGCTGTGGCAGGTCTTAATGAGCCTCCTGCTTTCATGTGTAAATGCCTGGCACCACTCCCATCACTTTTCATAATACTATCTAATACTCCTAATCCTTGGTGGTTGGGTTCTAATAAAACAGCTCCGGCGCCATCGCCAAAAATAATACAGGTGGTGCGGTCGGTATAATCTACAATAGCACTCATCTTATCGGCACCTACCACTATTACTTTTTTGTATCGGCCACTTTCTATATAAGTAGCTCCGGTGGTTAAAGCATATAAAAATCCGGAGCAGGCAGCACTCATATCATAACCAAAAGCATTTACCATACCAGCTTTATCACAAATTAAATTGGCGGTTGCCGGAAACACCATGTCGGGGGTTACTGTAGCACAAATAACACAGTCAATTTCGGTAGGGTCAATATTTCTTTTTTTCAATATTTCTTTTACAGCCTCTACTCCCATATCGCTGCTTGCTAATCCTTCACCCTTTAATATTCTTCTTTCTTCAACGCCGGTTCTTGTTCTTATCCACTCATCGTTGGTATCTACCATTGTTTCCAATATCTTATTGGTTAGCCTGTATTCTGGTACGTAGCCTCCCACAGCGGTAATGGCAGCAGTAATTTTTTGCATGATATTTATTATTTGTTTTTTTTATTATTTGTATTGCTTTTGATTGTATAAAAGTACGATGATTTTCTTTTTGTTATTTTTTAAAGTGGCAGCCATATAAAATTCCTTATTTTCGCTTAGGTTTATCGTAACAGCTTATGTATGCATATCTTGAAGGAAAATTTACTTTTAAAAGCCCTGCTTTAGTTTATGTGGATGTGAATGGGGTGGGTTTTGAAGTAAATATCAGCCTTCATACTTTTTTAGAAATACAAAGCAAAGAAGGGGGAAAATTATTTACTCACTTGCAGGTAAAGGAAGATGCACATACATTGTTTGGTTTTTCTGGCCAGCATGAAAAAGATATTTTTCTTCTTTTGACTAGTGTTTCGGGAGTGGGTGCAGCTACTGCCAGAATGATGCTGTCATCATTAAAACCCGATGAAGTGGCTAAGGCTATCTTGCACAACGATGTAAGATTATTGGAAAGTGTAAAAGGCATTGGTAAAAAAACTGCAGAAAGACTGGTATTGGAGTTAAAAGATAAGGTAGGAAAAAATTCTTCTGTAAGCGATAACCTGCCATCGGTAGGCAATAGTATGGAACAAGATGCGTTAGTAGCTTTAACAGCTTTGGGAATTTCAAAAGGACAGGCTGAGCTTTCTATCCAAAAAATTATCCGTGCAGAGCCTTCCATAAACAAACTGGAAGATTTAATTAAAAAAGCCTTAAAAGCAATTTGATAGAAAAATTCTACGCTAATTAATTTACCGGATGTTGCTTATCAGAAAATCTGTATTATCTGCTATTACTATTTGTACATTGCCAGTAGTTGTTTCGCTGTACAATGCGGAATTGAACCTGGGTTTTAATCAATCAAACGAATATTATAGTTCATTCGACACTATTCCCTTCAACGATTCTCTTAAATTTCCCATTGAAGACCGGAGAGGCGATTTTATTTCTTCAGGAAAAAGAAACACTTTCGATTTTTCTACCGCTTCCAATATTTCCGATTCGGTAGTTTATGATGCCATCAATCGAAGATACATTGTGTATGAAAAAATGGGTAACCGGTATTTAAGAATTCCTTCTATATACAGCTTTGAAGAATATTGGACCATGCGAAACAGGCAGGCCGAAAACGATTATTTTCAAAAAAGAGCCAATACCACCAGTTTACTCAACCGTAGCAGGTTCACAAGACCAAAGCTTTCATTAACCGACGGCTTATTTAACCGCTTATTTGGAAATGGTAAAATAGAAATAGTACCGCAAGGTAATGTAGATATAATGGCAGGTTACCAGGGGCAAAAAATAAACAACCCCACACTGCCCGAAAGAGCCCGAAAAAACGGCGGCCTGGACTTTAACATGAATGCCCAGGTAAATGTAAATGCAAATATTGGCGATAAACTAAAGTTTCCCATTAATTATAATACACTCGCCAATTTTGATTTGGAAAATCAATTGAAATTAGACTATACCGGTAAAGGCGATGAAATATTAAAACGCTTTGAAGCAGGCAATGTAAGTTTTCCATCAAAAGGAACTTTAATACCCGGTGCTCAACAATTGTTTGGTATTAAAACACAATTGCAGTTTGGTAAGTTGTATGTATCTACTGTATTGGCCAATCAAAAATCGCAAAGGCAATCTACCCAATTGCAGGGTGGAACGGCAACGCAGCCATTTGAGTTAAGAGCTGATGAATATGAAGAAAATCGTCACTTTTTAATGGCGCAGTATTTTCGGAATAATTACAACCGTATAATGGGAAACCTGCCTGCTATTATTAGCCCGGTTCAATTATTAAAAGTAGAAGTGTGGGTTACCAATAGAAATGGTACTACTACAGAAGCAAGAGATATTGTGGGTTTGATGGATTTGGGTGAAGTAGATCCATACAATAATACTATTACACCGCTTACTTCCGCAGAAAACCCTGCCAATGTAACAAACGATCTTTATTCAAGGGTAATTAGTTTGCCCAATTCGAGAGATCCCGCAAGTGCATACATCAACTTAACTACTTCAATGGGCTTAAGCCCGGTGCAGGATTTTGAAAAAACATTTGCCCGCAAATTAGACTCTACTCAATATTTTTATAACCCACAAGTAGGGTCACTTTCGTTGAGCCAACCCCTGCAAACCGATGAGGTTTTGGGTGTAGCCTTTCAATATACCATGAATGGCAGAGTGTTTCAGGTAGGTGAATTTTCGCAGGATGTACCGCCAGATAGCACCACCTCTACCCAAAAAGTATTGTACTTAAAATTATTAAAAGCCACTTCGCAACGTCCGGCTTTACCCATTTGGGATTTAATGATGAAGAATGTTTATACCATTGGCTATGGTTCTTTAACCCCTTCCGATTTTAAATTAGATGTGCTGTACCAACAGCCGGGTTTAGGTGCAAAAAGATATGTACCATTTGGAGATCAAAATTTGGGAACACCTATTATTTCTTTAATCAATTTAGACAGGTTAAACAGTCAAAACGATCCGCAGCCCGATGGGGTGTTTGACTATGTAGAAAACTTTACGGTGGTATCTCCTTACAGCAGGGTAATTTTTCCGGTGCTGGAGCCCTTTGGCCGAGACCTTGCACCACAGATATACAGCAGTGTTCCTGCCAACGTAGCCGATACTTTATATTATGCATTGTACGATTCAATCAAAGCAATTGCACAGCAATATCCCAACCTTAACCGATTTATGTTGAAAGGTTCCGCAAAAACATCGGGCTCGTCCGATATAAGCATTGGCTACAATGTGCCTCCGGGTTCTGTTACAGTTACCGCCGGCGGACGAAATTTAATTGAAGGAGTTGACTACGAAATTAATTACGATTTAGGAACCATTAAAGTAATCAACCAGGCTATTATTAATGCCGGGCTTCCCATACAAGTAAACTCCGAAAACAATGCCAGTTTTGGTTTGCAGCAACGTTCATTTTTAGGGCTAAGGCTCGACTACCTGGCAAAAAATACAGCCAAAGAACAACTTACTATTGGAGGTACCGTGGTTCGCCTAAGCGAAAGGCCCTTCTTTACAAAAGTAAATTATGGAGAAGATCCCATCCGCAATGCCATGTATGGCCTCGACCTTAGTTATAGAAGAGAAACCCCCAGGCTTACAAAGCTTTTGAATAAACTACCTTTTTATTCTACCACAGCCCCCTCTTCTGTTACTGCTTATGCCGAAGCTGCCATGCTCAATCCGGGGCATGCTCCACAAATAGGCCGTGGTAAACAAGGTATCATTAACATTGATGATTTTGAAGGAAGTAAGTCGGGAATTGATCTTCGTTTTCCACCCATTAGTTGGGCTTTGGCTTCGGTTCCAAAGGGTGCTACCGATCAGTTTGGAAACTTACTCTTCCCCGAAGCCGATAGCAGTAATAGTACTGTATATGGTACCAAAAGAGCCAAGTTGGCCTGGTATCAAATAGAACAAACCTTACAACAATACCAGGGAGTAAACAATCCCTTAGCAAATAATGCCGATGCATTGAGCGATCCAAGGGCCAGGCAGGTATATCAAAAGGAAATATTTCCCCAGCGTACAACAGGGTTTGGCGAAAGCCAGTTAATTACTTTCGATTTAAGTTACTATCCCTCCGAAAAAGGACCTTATAATTTTGAAACCAATGCTGCCAATATTAATGCCAACGGAAGGTTTACCAATCCTCGCAGCAAATTTGGTGGCTTAATGCGTGGCCTTGATCAAACCGATTTTGAAACTGGTAATATTGAGTTCATTGAATTTTGGATGCAAGATCCTTTTATCCTTCCTCAGTACAATGGAACCACCGGAGGTAAATTGTATTTTAACTTAGGAAATGTTTCGGAAGACATTTTAAAAGATGGCAAACGCTTTTACGAAAACGGTTTGCCTACACCCAATGCACCTTTGCCTACCGATCCTTCGGCCTGGGGTATAGTGCCACGCAACCCCATTCAGGTTACCAATGCATTTAGCAACGATCCGCAGGATAGGCCATTTCAGGATGTAGGTTTAGATGGTTTATCGGATCAGGCAGAAATTGCCAATTTCCAATCTTACCTAAATCAGTTGGAAGCAACGCATGGTACTGGGTCTGCCATTTACCAGGCTGCCATTGCCGATCCATCAAACGATAACTACAAACATTACCGGGATGGCTCTTTTACCGGCGCCGATGATTTATTAAAACGATATAAAAATATCAATAGCCCACAAGGTAACTCTCCCATTAATACCGGCGGCGAATTTTCATTGGCAGCAACACTTTATCCCGATGCCGAAGATTTAAACAGAGACAATACACTCAACGAAACAGAAGAATATTTTCAATATACGGTTGACATAAAACACAAAAACGATCCAATGATGAACATTGGTTCAAACTTTATAGTGGATAGAAAAGATGTAACTGTAAATACGGTAAACAGCCAAACCCGTACCGAAACCTGGTACCAGTTTAGAATTCCTATCAGCAACTACAATCAAAAAATTGGCAATATACCCGATTTTAAATCCATCAGATTCATCCGAATGTTTCTTACCGATTTTGCAGATAGTGTAACTATGCGTTTTGGTACCTTACAATTGACCAGAAATATTTGGAGAAAATTTCCGTATAAATTAGATACTACCGGCTTATACAGTGCAGCAACTACAGCCCCTTTAAATGTGGGTGCGGTAAATATTGAAGAAAACGATCAGCGTACTCCACTGCCTTATCGTACACCAAGAGAAATTCAACGCTTGCAAACCGTAAGCAACAATGGAGTAAATTTATTGATGAACGAGCAAGCAATGCAGTTACAGTTTTGCGAGCTTGACCAAAATGATGCAAAAGCCGTTCAGCAAACTTTTGCCAATAGAGACCTTCGTCAGTTTAGAAAATTGCAAATGTACCTGCATGCCGAAAGGGGGCAAAAAACAGCACCCAATTCTATTAGAGACAAAGACCTTACGGCAGTGGTAAGATTGGGTACCGATTTTGTAAGTAACTATTATGAGATAAGAATACCATTGTTGTTAACCGATTTTGGGGCATCAATTATTGATCCCAATTCCAATCAATACAACGATACATTGTGGAATCCATTAAACTCGCTGGATGTAGATTTGGTGAAGCTTACCAAATTAAAGCAGGCAAGAAATTTATCATCTACTCCACCCAATGAAATTTTTAGAGAGCTGCAGGCCAATGGCCATACCTATTCGGTAATGGGCAGCCCCAACCTGGGCGAAATAAAAGGCATTCTAATAGGAGTGGAAAATACCAACGCATCTGAACCGGTGTGTGGCGAAATGTGGGCCAATGAACTAAGGCTTTCATCACTCGATGAAAAAGGCGGCTATGCTGCCTTGGCAAGAGTTGATTTTCAATTGGCCGATTTAGGAACCTTGTCCTTATCGGGCAATATGCACACCCAGGGCTTTGGCACCTTAGAACAAAGAGTGAACGAACGGTTCAGGGACAATTTTACCCAGTTTGATATATCGGCCAATTTGGAATTAGGTAAGTTACTTCCTAAAAGTTCAGGTATGCAAATTCCTGTATTGGCAAGCTATACTCAATCGGTAAGTACACCCGAGTACGACCCCTACGACCAGGATATTAAATTGAAGAGTAAATTAAAAGATGCCAATGGTCGTCAAAAAGATTCTATTCGCAATGCTGCAGTTGATTTTACATCTATTACTACCGTGAACTTTACCAATGTAAAGAAAAATAAAACCAATGGTAAAAAGCCACAGGTTTATGATGTGGAGAATATTGATGTGAGTTACTCGTATTTAAAAACCAGCAGCCATACACCACTGATAGAATACAATGATGTTACCAGGCATAGGGGAGCATTGGGTTACAATTTTGCACCACAGCCAAAATTTATTACGCCCTTCAAAAAAATGTTTAAAAAAACCAAACATCATTGGTTTGACCTTGTAAAAGATTTCAACTTTAATTATATACCATCGCAACTTACATTTAGGGCCGATATTACCAGGCAGTTTGGTGTAGTGAGGCCAAGAAGTATAGGAACAGATAAATACAGAATACCTGAAACCTACGATAAGTATTTTGTGTTTCAGCGGGATTATATCATGCGTTGGAAATTCACGCAGTCGCTGGAGTTGGATTATACTGCTACCAATAATTCACGCATTGATGAACCTTCCGGACGATTGGATACCAAAGAGAAAAAAGACAGTGTGTGGCGAAACCTTATGAAAGGGGGAAGAAACACGCTGTACAACCAGGTGGCCAATCTTTCCTATACTGTACCAACAAGTAAACTACCCTTACTCGACTGGACAACCGTAAATCTTAAATACCAGGCAAGCTACCGTTGGATTGGAGCTTCAAGACTTGCAGTAGAATTGGGGAATATTTTAGAAAACGGCCAACAAAAGGAAGCCACTGTACAATTAGATTTCAATAGGCTGTATCAAAAATCAAAATGGTTGAAGCAACTCGATCAAAAATCGAAACCCGAGGATAAAGAAAAATGGCGCAACAGAATTACCCGTGTTAAAGACAGTGTAACCTTGGCCAATGGAAAAAAAGTATTACGCAAAAGGAAGATAGTAGATAAAACTGCCGTACCATACTTAGGTACCCCTGCAAGAGTTTTTGGCAAGTTACTCACCAGTGTAAAAAATGTGAACTTCAGCATTAGTGAAAATGCCAATACCCGGCTGCCGGGCTATATGGATAGCACACAAATGATTGGGCAAAACTGGCGCAGTATGCAACCCGGCTTTAAATTTATCAGCGGCTATCAGCCCGATACTAACTGGCTCAATAAAAAATCGGCACAAGGTGTAATAACCCGTGATACCAATTTCAATTACCTGTTTCAGCAAAACTTCGATCAACGAATGACGCTTACCGCACAATTGGAACCGGTAAGAGATTTGATGATAACAGTTGATTTGAAAAAAACATTCAATAAAAACTACAGCGAAACCTTCCGCTTTATTGATACTACCGGCGGTAGCAATAGAAGTTTCCAGCATTTGAATCCTTATGCCGGCGGTGGTTTTGATGTAAGCTATATTGCCTTTAAAACTTTGTTTGGAAAATTTGATCCCAACAGGGTTTCAAAAACTTTCCAAACCTTTGAAGCCAACAGGCTCATACTTTCTAAACGCCTCGGAACGGCCAATCCTTACAGTAGCGGGCAACCGGTAGGCGCCGATGGTTATTACTACGGATACAACCGTTATGCTATTGATGTATTGATACCTTCTTTTATTGCAGCATACACCGGACAAAGCCCCGATAAAGTGGCATTGATAAAACAAAATAATCCCAACCTTCGCTCCAATCCGTTCAAAGCCATATTACCCAAACCCAATTGGAAATTAGATTACAATGGCCTCAGCAGGGTAAAAGGATTAGATAAAATATTTACCAACATTACTATCAGTCATGGATACACGGGAAATTTGAGTATGAATGGATTTACATCGGCATTGTTGTACAGAGATGAATCAATGTTTGGGTTCCCCTCTTTTTACGATACGGTTTCTAAAAACTTTGTGCCCTACTTCTTAGTACCCAATGTAACCATCAGTGAACAATTTTCACCATTGGCAGGTATTGATATGATGTTTACCAACCAACTGCAAGCCAAGTTTGAATATTCAAAAACAAGGCAACTCAGTTTGAGCCTGTACGATTTTCAATTGAGTGAAGTACGCTCAACCGAATTTGTAATTGGTGGTGGCTATCGCAAGCGTGGGTTAAAATTATTAGCCGGTTTAAAACTGCCTAAGTTTTTAGATAAAGACGGTAAAGGAAAATTGGACAATGAAATTAATTTCCGCCTCGACCTTAGGGTAAGAGATAATGTTACGGCCAATAGCCGCTTAGACCAGGCAACCAATTTTGCCACCGGCGGTAGTAAAGAAATAACCATTTCGCCATCCATAGATTATTATTTAAACAACCGGGTAAATATTAAGTTATATTACGATCAACGAACCATTAAGCCTTATATATCTTCAAGCGCACCCACCACCAACACAAGGGCAGGGGTGCAAGTGAGAATATCATTGGCACAGTAGTAGAAAAATATTAAAACCCGTATGGTTTTGCTGCGCTGTATTGCGTTGCTGCAAACCGTACGGTTCTTATGCTAAAAGAAATGACTATTTAACCCTACGATTTTATATAAAAGAAAATTCGGGAAACTTTGAATATGAATTTCCTTATTTAAGTTTAAAGCCAGTAAAGTTAATTAAGGAAGATTTTATTTAACCTGGTAACAGTAAATTGAAATGGTTGAAATAATCTTTTATCTTACTACAATATTTCAACACAAAGGCATCACTTAAGATGCCTTTGTTGTATATGATTAGCCTCAAACTCGAACAATCCCAACTGATACAAGGGAAAAATGTAAAGTCTTATTTTTTGCTTTTATTTTGTTTCGGGCAATAGTACTTTATCCACTACATGAATGATACCGTTGGTTGCAGGAATAGAAGCAATAATATTTGCACCGTTCACCGTAACCTTACCATCTTTATTTCCGATGGTTACATTTTGACCACTGGCCATGCCGTAAGAAACGCCATCGCTAAGCAATGCATCTTTTAATACGCCCAAATACACATGGTATTCAAGAATGCTACGAAGTTTGTCTTTGTTTTCGGGCTTAAGCAAATCATCTACAGTTCCTTTGGGCAATGCGTCAAATGCTGCATTGGTAGGCGCAAAAACAGTAAACGGCCCAGCATTAGAAATGGCGTTTACATAGTCGGCCGCTTTTAATGCTGCTACTAAAGTGCTGTGGTCTTTGCTGCCGGACGCCACTTTTACAATGTCTTTTCCTGATTCGTTATCAACTACGGCTGATTGACCGCCACCTGCTAAGGGTTGTTCAACTGCTTCGCTAGTGCTGCTGCTACCTGCATTTTCTGTTGCATTATTGCAGGAAACTGCCATTAGAAAAGCAGCAATAATTGCTAAGTATTTCATAACTTTTTTTGGGTTTTGGTGAATAGAATTTTTCTTACTTCAAAGGTAGTTTGGTCATAATATTGTCTTTGTGATTGCAATCATATAAGCATATTAATTAAAGAAATATAGATGCTACCGGGTAGGTTCTCTGCAAACTAAGGCGGGGCATAAAATGTATAAATTTCAAAGTGTTCTTTCTACCGTTGTAGTTAGGTAGCTGGCCACCGTATGTTTTTCAAAAGCGGCTAAAAGGCTGGTACAATTATTTCAATATCTTAACTGGCAAATAAAGATATGCGACTTAGCTGTTGTGTGCTGCGCTGCCTGGCTTGGCGGTAACCGGTATTATAAATCTCAATAATAAAAGCATTTCTTTATCTGCATTGTGCCTTTGTGAGCAATAATTAATTAATGTAAATGATAAGGATGGTTGATTTTTTTCTACGGCTGTGCGACTGTTTTTTTCAACAACATAACATAGCCGCATAATTTTTTCTTTTTCTTATTTACCTGAACGGGTTTTATCATGTGGTATTCGGTAAACTTTGGAATGTAATCGTAGCTAATAATATTTCCATCTACATCGCCCCACATTTTCTTTTGATAAACTACCTGTTTTTCGTTCCAGTCGAACATTCGTACTTCATACAATTTTGATGTAATATCACCAATAAAAACAAACTGGTACCAACTGCCCTGTGTTAAAGGAACCACTACCGGCATTTCGTATTCGCTTTCCATACTCACCGACGCTTCTTTCACTACAATAAAACCCGATTTCGCTAATAATTGTTTGAGACTGTCTGCCTGCTGTAAAATAGAAGGGTCGCTACAGGCCATTTGTCGAATTACCTGCTGTGCCAATAAGCCGCCAGGCAAAAAGCCAAAGCATAACAGCATCATTATTCTTAAGTGGTTTTTCATTTAGTTCAACTGATAGAGGAGTACAAGTTTAGCCTAAATATGAATGCAGGCAAAAACAAACTTTGTTTGAAACGCTATTTTTTAGCAAATATTGTACCGGTAAGTCCAAAAAAAAGCAGCTAAATAATTAGTACTCAGCAATTTTATGCTGCAAGTAGATTTAACTTTTTTTGCTCATATAAAATGAATTAGCCTGATGCAGGCAGGTAATTACCAGGTCGTTTATACAAACATGGGGCGGAAGGCTGGCACAATAGAAAATAGTATCGGCAATATCGGCACCGCTTAAAGGTTTAATATCCTGGTAAACAGCATCTGCTTTTGGTTGATTACCTTTAAATCGAACCAGTGAAAATTCGGTTTCGGCAGCGCCGGGATGAATGGCGGTAACTTTTATGCCATGTTTTAATAAATCAATCCGCATGGCTTTGCTTATGGCATCTACGGCAAATTTGCTGGCGCAATACACATTTCCATTTTCATATACTTCTTTTCCGGCTGTAGAACCAATATTGATAATATGAGGCGCAGCAGATTTTTTTAAAATAGGAAGCAGGGCTCGGGTTACATACAACAAGCCATGCACATTGCTGTTGAGCATGGTATCCCAATCGTTAATATCGGCCTCGTCAAAAGCATCTTTTCCCAATGCAAGTCCGGCATTGTTAATTAAAATATCAACCCTTTGCCATTCGGGGCTTAAATTTTCAATGGCTGAAAAAACAGCTTTTCTATCCTGCACATCAAAACACAAAGGCAGCACTTTAATGTTATTTTCAGAAGACAACTCCTTTACTAACGCATCTAATCTTTCTTTGCGCCTGCCTGTAATAATAAGATTGTATTTTTCTTTGGCAAATTTACCGGCACAAGCTTTTCCAATTCCTGATGTTGCTCCGGTGATGAAAACAGTTTTCATTTTGGTTGATTGGTTGATTGGTTGNNGAAAAAACCAGAAACGAAAAAACAAGAAACGAATCTATCGAATCAAAACAACATACCCTTTTTTCTTTCTAAACTTTCCTGTAAAACTCACGCCTGCTGCTTCCCATACAAAGGTTGCGGTGTCTTGTGGCTTGCCTTTAAAGATACCGTTCCAGCCATCGTTAACCCTGGTAGTATAAAAAACCATTTCGCCAAACCGATTATAAACTTTAAAATAGGCCAACGATTTCATACCAATTAAAATAGGTTTAAAAATATCGTTCAATCCATCGCCATTGGGAGTAAACGCTGTAGGAACATACATATCATCTTCTACTCTAAAAACAAATACGTTAATACTATCGGTACCTATACAACCATTATCATCCACACCGGTAAGAATATAGCGTATAGTATCTTGAGGGTTAGATATTGGGTTCGCAATATTTGGATTGCTCAACCAGGTACCCGGCGACCAGGTATAGTGCACCGCTCCACTTGCATTCAGTTGTAAGGGTTGGGTAAATACAATCATGGTATCTGTTGGTCCCGCATTTACATTGAGCAATGGAATTACTACCACATTTACTGTGTCTTTAATTGCCAGCGGACATCCCAGGGTATCCCTTACCGTTACAATGTATTGCATGGTTCGGGAGGGTTGTATCACCAATGGATTGGCAATATTGGTATTGCTTAAAAAAATTGCAGGGCTCCAATTGTAAATACTGCCACCACCGGCAGCAAGTTGTGTATCAAAACCCAGGCAAATGGTAGTATCTCTTCCTGCATTGGCAGCAGGCTGAGGCACTACTTTTACCGTAACGGAAGATTGTGCACTGCATTTACCAATATAGCCGGTTAAAGTATAGGTAGTAGTGGTAGTAGGCGAAGCAACAGGGTTTAAGATACTCGTATCACTCAGTGAAGGAGCTATACCCCAACTGTAGCTCAATCCATCACCTACGCCATTGAGTAACGCAGAATGCCCCTGGCAAATAGTGGTATCGGGGCCGGCATTTAATGTAACCTGTGGCTTTACATCCACAAAAACAGAATCGTTTGAAAAGCAGCCATGCATATCCGTTAGTTGTACATAATATTTAGTGGGTACATCAGGGCTTACCAATGGCGAAGGTGTAGTAGTATTATTAATCATGAAATTGGGTGTCCATACAATATTACCCATAGGGCCAGTTACATTTAATTGCAAAGTGTCAATAGTGCAAATCAAAGTATCGTTGGTTAATTGGATGATAGGTTTTGACCGAACAGTAACTGTAATGGTATCGTTTCTTGTTTTACTGCAACCATTCACACCTACAGAAACAATATAGTTAGTTGTGCCGGTAGGGCTTGCAACCGGGTTGGCAATATTGGTAGCACTCAATCCTGCAGCAGGCGACCAACTATAAGTGGTCCCTCCACTTGCAGATAATTGTATAGCCGATTGCGTAGTACAAAATGAAGTGTCGGGCCCTGCATTGGGTATGGCCAATGGCGTTACAGGAACTACCACAGAAGTGTTTGCCACACAATGCGTACCCCAAAAAGTTTGTAAGGTATAAGTAGTGGTTGTTAAAGGCGAAGCCAATGTAACTTGTGCGGTGGGGTTGGCAACATTTACCGCAGGGCTCCATTGCCATCGTAGGTTATTGGTTTTATTGCTGTTGCCCGAAAGCGTAAGCGTATCTTCTTCACAAATGGCAGCAGGATTGGCGGTGATGGCATTGCTTACATCATTTACCGGATTTAGATTCACTGTATCTCTGCTAATACATCCCTGGTCTTCTAAGGCTACAATGTATTGTGTTGGCCCGGTTGGGAATACGGTTGGTGTGGCTGTATTAGCCCCAATAATATTGGTATTGGGCAACCAGGTAAAATTTCCGGTGCCCGTTGCCGTTAGTTGCAAACTATCGAGGCTACAGTAAGTAGTATCGAGTGATAATATATTGAGAACCGGTAAAGGGAGTATAGTAATTGTATGTCGGATGCTGTCTCTGCAACCCAGGCTGTTTCCCGAAATGAGTAAAACATCATAGGTGCCAGGCGAAGCATAAGTAAACAAGGGATTTTGCAAATTGCTTGTATCGCTAAGGGTTGAAGTAATTCCAAAGTCCCAATGCCAGTAATTTACAGTGCCAAAATTAGTTCTTGTGGTATCGTTGAACTGAATAGGTTGTCCTATACAGTAAGGTGCCGTTGATGCAAATCCGGGAAAGAAGCCTGGGTACACACTTACTTGTTGTTCAGTAGAGTCTATACAAGGTAGTCCATTGTTTACAATTAATTTTACGGTATAAATTCCGGCTGCACTAAAAGTGTGAGTAGGAAATTGTAAAAACGAAGTATCATTTGAACCTGTGGAAGGATCTCCGAAAATCCAAAGCCAGTTTTGTATTGCGGGTCCGTCTGTTTGATTAAAGAATGAAAGTGTAAGGTTGCCGCATGTTAAAAAAGTAGGATCCATTGTAGCCACTACCGGATTGCAAGGAGTAGATTTTATGTGCAGCGATTTTCGGCTTTCGGCAAATGCTACCCCATTTCTATATTCTCTTACACAAATAGTAACCACATACTCGCCAGCATTGGGAGCAATACCACTTACAACGCCTGTAACCGGATTGATGCTAACTCCGGCACCCATTGGTTGGCTACCAGAAAAAGGTGCCTGGTAAGGAATGCTATTATAAGGCGGAGTGCTTGCCGGAGATGGTATGGGCAAAGCTTGAGAACCTCCATTATAGGCATTACAAAAAGAATAGGAAACTGAGTCCGCATCGCTTGCCGAAAAATCTATGGAGAAAAAGTTGTTGGCACATACAATAGCAGTATCATTAAATGAAAATATCGGGCTATTGTTGATATGTGCATTTGCAATGGTTTGATTAAAGCCCGGAATATTTATGGTATAGGTTTCTCCCACAGTATTTGATGGAGCCACTATATTGGCTATGCCATTGATTCTACAGCAGCGTTGTTTCGAAATAATATATCCAACAGGTGAGGGTGCTAATTCTACAATAGTTTCGTACCTAATTACTCTATAACAGATGGATGGTGGGTTGGAGATGCAAGGATAGCAGGTGCTGGTAAAACAGTTGCTGATATTGTTATCGGTTAACACAGTAGCCGATACATCTTCTACAAAACTATATGGTGCAGCACCATTAAAAATGGAAAAAACAAAAGTGTTTTCAAATACAGTAGAGTTGCAGTCCATATAAAAATTAAGGCCAACTCTATATCGAATTTTAGTGGGGTCAATGATGCCTGCACCCAGGTGTTCGTAATACATCCAACCACCTTTTGTATGTGTAGCTTCGCTACTTAAAAAAGAAATGGTAAGAATGTAGCAAAGTAAAATTTTTCTCATTGTTACTGCAGCAATTGGCGAACAATAAAAATAAGCAAAAAGCCCGATGAACATTGTTCTGCGGGCTTTAATAATTTAACCGGAGTTGAAAACCTGGCTAACAGTAAATAGTTATGTGCAACTGCTACCGTATCAATATCACTGTTCCCTTTCTCTTTATCTTTTTACCCAAATAAGTTACCCCTTCTGCTTCCCAAACATAAGTGCCGGTAGCCTGTGCAGCGCCTTTAAAACTGCCATCCCAGCCGTGGCCATTGGTTTGTGTGGTAGAGAACATTAGCTGCCCCCAGCGGTTGTAAACTCTAAATTTGTCCAGCGATTTCATGCCAATAACTATTGGTCGGAATACATCGTTCAATCCATCATTATCGGGGCTGAATGCAGTGGGTACCAATAAATCGGGATCAATTTTAAAAACTTTTACATTGATTGTATCGGTATCAAAACAACCCTGGTCATTACTTGCCCTTACCACATATTGAATGCTTTCCTGTGGTAAAGAAACCGGGTTGAATATTGTTGGATTGTTGAGCCAGGTTACAGGTGACCATACATAATGAACACTTCCGGTTGCTACTAACTGTACCGGTTGACCGAGCACAACATTGGTATCGGCAGGGCCTGCATCGGCTACTATTTTTGCTACATGCAACAGCATGGTGTCGTAGGCAGGTTTGGGGCAGCCAAGCACATCTCGTACTTCCAAAATATATTGAACATCCTGCAATGGATTTTGTGCCAAAGGGTTGGAAATGTTGCTATTAGTAAGAAAAATTCTTGGTGTCCAATTATAAATAGAACCACCGCTACCGGTGAGTTGATAGGAGTCTCCAAAACATATAGTAGTATCCACACCAGCATTAGCCGCAGGATAAGGCACAGTTCTAACAACCACATCTTCCTGCGAAAAACAATTTCCTATTCTTGCAATTACATGATAATTGGTTAGCGGTAACGTTGGTACAGCAGTGGGGCTTTTAAAGGTTGCATTGTTGAGTGTGGCAGCAGGTGTCCATGTAAAGCTTAGTCCATCACTATTGGTACGAAGTATTAATGAGTCGGTTAAACAAACCGTAGTATCGGCCATTACACTCAGTGCAACCCTGTCAACCACATTCACCCTTACCGAATCAAATGCGGTGCAACCAAAATTATCGGCATAGCTAATATAATAAGTGGTGCTTACATCGGGGCTTACACTTGGGTTTGCAATGCCTGTATTATTTATCATATAATTGGGAGTCCAATTAAATGTGCCAGCATTTAATGTTGTGAAATTTAATTGCAGGGTATCTATATTGCAAATAAGCGTATCGTTGGTGAGTGTGTAAGGTGCTTTGTCTAAAACTTCTATTTGATGTTCCAATGTATCTACACAGCCTACACTACTGCTTACAATTAAACTTACGGTATATGTACCCGGTGTAGTATAAGCATAAATGGGGTTTTGGAGTCGGCTGGTATCGTTAAAAAGGGAGTTTACACCAAAGTCCCATTTCCAATTGTTTGCAATACCATAGTTGGCCGTGGTAGCATCGGTAAACTGCACAGGAACATTGGCACATACCGGCGACATATTATTGAATGCTGGAAAATAGCCGGGGAAAACTCTAAGTTGTGCAGTAGTAGAATCGCCGCATTGGTCGCCACGGTTCACTACTAACTTTAATGTATAAACGCCGGCAGTTGTATAGGTATGCGTTGGATTTTGATCGGTGGATGAATTACCATCGCCAAAATCCCAAAAATAAGTTTGGTTGAGCGGTGAATTATTAAGGTTAGTAAAATTAAAAGTAAATCCATCGCAACTAATATAGCTGGGATTGAGTTGAGCACCTGCAAGGTCGCAGGGTGCAACTGTTACAATAAAATCTTTACGATGCGTGGCACGGTATTGCCGGGTGGTTCTATCATAAGAATCTACACAAACCGAAACCACATACCTTCCGGCTTGTGGCGCAATACCCGATATAATTCCGGTTTGGGGATTAATGAATGCCTGTGCCCCCAATGGAGATGAGCCGGTGAAACCACCAATATAACTAATGGTAGAATAGGGCGGGCCGGCAGGTGTGCTATATGATGCATCTGTAGCAGCACCTCCGTCATAAGCTCCACAAAATCTATAAACAAGACTATCATTATCTGTATCAAAGGCACTAAAATCAAGAGTGAAAGGCCGATTGTAGCAAATAACAGAAATGCTTTTGGCAAAAGCGGCACTATTATCATCTGCGTTTACTCCTACAGTATTGCTTCCGGGAATTTGTGTAGCATAAGTAGCACCGGTACTATTGGGAGTATTAGAAATACCGTCAATACGGCAACAGGTTTGATAAGCGATGGTATATCCGGCAGCATTCACCGGAAGCGTAACAGAGAAAGTGTAATACCCAACGGTATAAGACAACGACGGCGGGTTGGTAATACAATTGGGCAATGGTGCTAATGGAACATTTTCGATGGAGCTCACACTTATTGATCTGTTCGATTGAACAGATACACCCGTAGCGGTATTAAAAATTCCTACTGCTACGCTGGCCGGCATTGGAGCAGCTCCTACTGCGTTTTCATCTCTAAAAAGCATTAATGTAATACGATACATGGCAGTGCCCGGTGTGGCTCCCTGTCCCAAATAGGTATAAGTTACTTCTCCTCCGGTAACATGTTTGGCTTTTGCTACAAAGAAAAAGCAGAGTAAAAAAGGGAGTATTAAAAATTTTCTCATTGAATGTATTAAAACAAGACAGCAAATTAAACAAAAATGCTGTCTGCTTTCATTTATAATACGTGAACGGATTGCAAAAAATATAATAATGCCGAAAAAGATTTGTCTTTTTCTTCATACATACCCATGTGAGCGCTGTTTTCCATGATGTTTATGTATGATATTGATGGCAGGTGCGATTGTTGCAAACTGTGTTGAAAGGGTACAGCTTTATCGTGCCTGCCCATTATGAACAGTACCGGGAAGGAACATTCTTTTAAAACATGGGTTCTGTCGGTCCGGGCAATCATGGCTTCGTAATATTGTATCAATGCTTCTCCGGAAAATGTTTTTGCTCTATCTATCAGCAGGTTAATTTCTGCTTTACTTTTTTCTGTGTCGGCAAATAAGCCGGGTATGCTTGTTTTTAAAAATGCTAAAGGGCCATTTGTTTTAATAAACTCAATTCCCTTTCTACGGGTTTCTATTTTGGTTGCATCATCGGCATAAGCACTGCTATGAAATAGGCCGAGACCGGTTAATTTATTTTTATATTTTTCCGCAAATGCTAAACTAATGTAACCACCCATGCTATGGCCAATTATACAGCAGCTATCTATTTTTTCTTTTTTCAAAATCTCATGCATCACTTCTGCATAATCACAGATGGATATTTGGTTTCCTTTCAGCATGTCCGATTGGCCACTACCCGGAATATCAGGAACAATTAATGTAAATTCTTTTGCAAGTTGCGGAACAAATCTATCCCAAATGCGCTTGTCTTCTGCAAAACCATGAATGAGCATTACAGCCGGGCCTTGTCCATATACATTGTAACAAATGTTGCTTCCGTTGTAAAGAATTTTATTTGCCATTGTCATTGATTTTTTTAGATGTAAAATCTAACAATCGTTTTTCTCATCCTTAATTATACATTATACATTATCAATTATACATTACTTCTCGCCCAAGCTCTAAACATCAATAACAATTGCAAGGGCAGTAATGCAGTATTCAATTGTTGGGGTAAAAAATACCATGCCATCAATAATAACAATGCGGCCAGAGCCGTAAACAAAAAATACTTTTTTATGAATTGTTTTTTTGAAAGAATAAAAAACGAAGCAAACAAATGTGTGGGTAATGCCCACAATAAATTATAGTTATCCTTGGTCATGCTATGGTCGGTTGCCGTCCACATAAAAATTAAAATAAAACCGAGCAGCCCTGTTAAAAAGAACAGTAATCCATCGAGGCCAGCCAATAGCAATGGAAATTTTTTACTAAAATGTAAAAATGCAAAAAGTATAAACAACAAAGTGAATATTACAAAAGGTGTAAAAAAATTAGTTGGTTTTGTGGTAGCATCCAATGAATATAATTTTTTAGAACTGCTCACCAACCGGCCATTGCGGTTACTGTCAATAGCCATCATTAAATTATCGGGGAGAAACTGTTGTTCGGCAGCAGTCATCATTCTGTCGGTTCTTGCTCCCAGCAAAATATCAATGCCGAATTTACTCCATTGTTGCCCGCCTTTGTTGAGGTATTCATGTATAGCTTGCCTAAAGCGCATATTGGCTGGCTTCACAGCAGGAAGTAGGGGTGTAGGAGTTTTGAATTTATTTATTATGTCTCTTAATCGGGTGGTGCAGTTATCAAAAAAGAAATCGTATTTGTAATACCTGTTTTCTTCTTTAAGATTGTTTATTAAAAATTGTTGGATATTTTTTTCTTCTTCGGCAGATAATTGAAGCACCTGCTCTGTAATTTCTCTTCTGGTGTATTGGTACAAATTTTTAAAATCTTCAAAATATTCTAAGCTAACATAGTACAATAATTTACCCCTTGTAAAATTGAGGTAAAAGCTGGGGTCGTCAAAATTGAATGTACCGTAATTATATACATGATCTGTAACACTGTTGCTGTCTATAACTCTTAAAGCACTATGCCCAAAAAGCGAATACAATTCGTCGCCGGGTGTGCAGGTGAGTAAAGAAATGCGGATGCGGGAGCTGTCCTGCGCCGATGCTGAAAAAAGTAAAAAATAAAAAGTAAAAAGTAAAAAGCGAAACTTCATAAGATTTGAAAATGTGATAATGAATCATCTTTAAAGTTGAAATGCCACAAAGTACCAAATTTCCAAATTCAAAATTAACGACTATAGTTTGGTGCTTCCTTGGTTATGGCAATATCATGAGCATGGCTTTCTTTCATGCCTGCATTGCTAATACGAATGAACTGCGACTGCTGTAATGCTTTAATATCGGCGGCGCCGCAGTAGCCCATGCCTGCTTTTAGCCCGCCTGTAAACTGGTGTACTACTTCTCTTAAATTTCCTTTGTAGGGTACACGTCCTTCTATGCCTTCGGGTACAAACTTTTTTACATCGTCTTCTACATCTTGAAAATAGCGGTCGCTGCTGCCCTGGGCCATAGCGCCTAATGAGCCCATACCACGGTATTGTTTGAATTTTCTGCCTTCGTAAATNNGCCAATGCTTTCACCATATCGCCGGTATAGCGAATGCCGCCATCGCTGATGATGCCTACTTTTTTACCTTTTAGGGCAGTGGCAGCTTCCATTACTGCCGAAATTTGTGGAACGCCTGTACCGGCAACAATTCTTGTAGTACAAATAGAACCCGGGCCAATGCCCACTTTTACTGCATCGGCTCCTGCATCGGCCAAAGCTTTGGCTCCTGCTCCGGTTCCTACATTGCCGGCAATCACCTGCAAAGTTTTGAATGATTTTTTTACTTTAATGAGCGTTTCAATTACACCCTTGGTATGGCCATGTGCACTATCGAGGCAAATAACATCCACACCGGCTTTGTGCAATGCATCCACCCTGTCCATGGTATCGGAAGTAATGCCTACACCTGCTCCCACCAATAATCTTCCGAAAGAATC
>DEHT01000081.1 GCA_002352045.1 Chitinophagaceae bacterium UBA2793
GCGGCAATGCCTGCGGATTGCCATATTGAAACAACTGAGCCGATTTGATATAAGGTTTATAAACCATGTCGGGCTGTTGGGCAACTGCCACAGCATTTATGAAAACGCATAGAAAAAAAACGCAGGTACGTCCAAAATTCATTGAATGGTTATTTGATTTACTTTTGAAAGATACCAAAATTATTCATTTTGAATTTATCGTGGTTTATAGCACAACGCATTGGGGCAGTAAAGCAAAAAACATTTAGTCGTTTTATAATTGGACTGGCTATAGGAGCCACTACCCTTAGTGTAGCTGTAATGATTGTAGCACTTAGTTTTGCCAATGGCTTTCAGCAGGTAATCAGCAATAAGGTTTTTAGTTTTTTAGGACATATTCGGGTACAGGAAACCTTGCAGGATAATTCGAATATTGCTGGCGAATTACCCATTCTTAAAAACGATTCCGTTGAATTTTATTTAGAGCATTTACCACAGGTAAAAACGGTAGAACAATATGCTACCAAAAGTGCCATATTAAGGTATGGCAGCGATATTGAAAGCATTATGATGAAAGGCGTAGATAAGGATTTTGATTTCAATCGTCTTCAATCTTTTTTACAAAAAGGCAAATGGTTTTCATTTAAAGACAGTGGTTATAGCGATCAAATAAACATTAGTGCTTATACTGCAAAACAATTAAGAATATCGGTCAACGATACTTTGATGGTATTTTTCTTTAGGCCCGATGGATCAAGAACTGCCCGTAAATTAATGGTAAGCGGAATTTTTAAAACCGGTATTGAAAAATACGATGAAGTTTTTGCCATTTGCGATATTAAACTTATTCAACGGTTGAATGGATGGGATGCCAATCAAATAGGCGGCTACGAAATATTTTTAAAAGACCATCGAAATACCGATAGCATTGCCCAATTAATGTATGATGAATTGCCGCAAAACTGGTATGCCAGAAGCATCAAAGAAATTTCTCCCGATATTTTTGACTGGCTCAACTTACAAGGACAAACAAAAGATATTCTTATAGGAATTATGTTGGTAGTGGCTGCTGTAAATTTAATTACCTGTTTAATAATTCTTGTGTTGGAACGCACCCGAATGACCGGCATTTTAAAAGCTTTGGGTAGCAGCAATTGGACTATTCAAAAAATATTTTTGTACAATACTTTAAAAATTGCATTTATTGGTATTGTGGCCGGAACGATACTGGGGCTGGGCATTTGTTATCTTCAGCAACTCACCGGTTTTATTCGCTTAGATGAAGATGCTTATTACATGAGCAAAGCCGAAGCAAGTATTAACTGGTTACAGGTATTGCTTATTAATATGGGCACTTTTGTCATTTGTGCGATTACGCTTGTAATACCAACCCTGCTTATAAAAAAAGTAAAACCGGTTAAAGCCATACAGTTCAGGTAAGGTCTATTGGCACAATTCATATAAAATAATTCCTGTGGCTACTGCAGCATTCAACGACTCTGCATTACCAATACGGGGAATGGTTATTTTTTCATCGGCCATTTGCATAACCGCTTCGCTAATACCTTTAGATTCGTTTCCCATAATAATTACCCCTTCTTTTATCGTTGAAAAACTTTTTAAATCTTTACCGTTAAGTGTTGCTGCATATTTTTTAATGCCGGGTTGCTGCTGCAGCCATTGAAGCACATCGGTATAAATTAAGTTCACTCTTTGCAAACTTGCCATGGTACTTTGCACCACTTTAGGATTATACATATCTGCTGTATGGAGTGAGCATATTACATTTTCAATACCAAACCAATCGGCAATACGAATAATAGTGCCCAGGTTTCCGGGGTCTTGAATATCATCCAATACCAGGGTGAACTTTCCAGAAATGGATGGTTGTGTGTTAATTATTTTTTTTTCGAAAACAGCCAGCACATGATTGGATTTGCTTAAGCCAGATATTTTCTCCAATTCAAAATCCTTAATAATTTCCAACCTGCCTTCCGTCTTTTTGAGTAAATTTTTCTCCAGCCCATGTACCCAATCTTCAAGCGCATAGATGGCTTTGCAGGAAAATATTTCTTCTTCCAACAGCTCGTTTACCAGCTTGGGGCCTTCGGCTACAAATACCCCTTCCAAATCCCTAAATTTTTTGTGCTGTAAACTTTGAATATATTTGACTGTAGTTTTGCTAAACATACCCGCTTATTATGTTTGTATCAACATTAAAAAATAATTTTTCCTTACAAAATACCGTAGCTGCTTTACTTCTTTGCTTTGCTATTTCTTCCTGCAATATTACAAGAAATGCTCCCAAAGGGAAACCTTATTTGGCTAAAAATAGTTTCGAAATAAAAGGAGGCAAATTTAACAAGCTGGAACAGGAAGCCGTTTTAGCCAGAATGGAAAACCAGTTAGACGACAGTTCGAAATTAAATTTTAATACCAGTTTTCTTTTTTTCACCACGCTGAAAAGGCCACCTGCATACGATTCAATTTTTTCTTTCAACTCTGCCGAAAATATGCGTACCTCTATGGTTCACATTGGGTACTACCAGTCAAAAGTTAGTTACAAGGCAGATACTATTGGCAAAAAAGTAAAGGTTCATTATACCCTTGAGCCGGGCAAAGCCACATTGGTAGATACATTTAGATACCGGCTTGCAAAACCTGCTTTACAAGAACTGGCAATACGCTCCTATGATAAAAGTTTAATTGTAAAAGGTAGTCCTGTAAACAAAGCAGCTATACTAAGTGAGATAAGCCGAATGGTAGATACTTTTCGCAATAATGGGTATTATAAATTTACAACTTCGGAATTGAGAATGAGGGGCGACACTAGTATTGAAGCATTAACCAGCATTTTTGATGACCCATTTGAACAAATGAAAATTTTAGCCGAAGCACAGGCCAAAAGAGATTCTCCGGAAATTAAATTACAAATAGTTTTAAACAATCCCGACGACTCTACCAGATTGAATCAATATACCATTCGCCATATTTATCTTTTAATGGATTATTACCCCAACGATAATCTTACCGACACTACCAATATCAACCAAAGAAGCACCCGAAATTTTATACTTAGATATCATCAAAATTTATTTAGAACCGGTTTTTTGGCAAGAAATATTTTATTGCGTCCTGGCAATTTATTTCGCCAGGACGATTACAACAATACCCTTAGCAAACTTTCTAAAACGGCTCAATGGCAAAGCATCAACATACAAGTGAGAGAGGTGAAAGATAGCAATTTGGTTGACCTGGTTTTTGAGATGATACCTGAAAAAAAGTTTGCTTTTGAAGCCTCTACCGAAGCCAGCTATTCTGCAAATACAAGTAGCACCAATGCCATTTCCGGAAACCTTGTAGGCCTATCCTTAAACCTAAAATTAGCAAATAGAAATATTAATAGAGAAGGCATTAGAATGACGCACCATTTGCGTGCAGGCATTGAATTAAACAACAACAGCAAGCTTGCAAATGGCAGCCTGGTAAATTCAAATGAGATAAGTTATGGTTTAAATGTAACCATCCCCCGCAGGTATAATTTTAACCCATTCGCCCAAAAAGAATTTACTGCAAACAGGCGGAGAAGAATTGCATACAAACCCGGGGAGTCTTTTGTTAATGGAAATATTGCGCTCACAAACAGGTTTAATCTTTTTAATCTTCAAACTTTTACTTTTAACATTGGACAAACTGCCCAGTTTACAAAAGGGCTATTAAATAATTGGAAATGGGTTTTCAGGCCGGTAAATGTTGAGTACAATTTGTTATACAATAAATCTGCACGATTCGACACCATCATTCTGGAGAATCCTTTTTTACGGTATTCTTACAATACATCATTTGTTTTAGGAATGGCAGCAGGCCTCTCAAGGGTATATGCTAAACCAGCCAACTACAAAAAGATTGCAAAAGAAACATCAATCAATCTAAACATCGAAGAATCGGGGCTTACCTGGGGATTGTTACCCATTTTTAATACCTATAAAGCCAAGTTCATTAAAACAGATGCAGAATATAAATACTCTATAAATTTTCCAAAAAAATCCATCGTATTAAGAGCATTTGTTGGCGTGGGTGTACCCCTTGGCAGAGACACAAGCCTTCCATTTATTAAACAATATTTTGGCGGTGGCAGCAACAGTATGAGAGGATGGCCCATACGTGGAATTGGCGCAGGAAGCCAGCCTTTGTCAACTTATTCTTCCTCTTTATTCAACGATCGAAGGGGCGATATGCAAATTGAATTCAATGGAGAATATCGATATAATATTGCCCGGATAATTCCCAATGTACTAACATTAAAAGGTGCTTTATTTGTAGATATTGGAAATGTTTGGAATTTTAAAAATTCAAAAACTGATGGCACTATAGATAGTACACAATTTAAGTTTGGTAATTTATATAAGCAACTTGGCATGTCAGCAGGCACCGGATTAAGGCTCGATTTCAATTACATTGAACTAAGACTCGACTTTGGTTTTCGCATAAAAAGGCCCGAAACAAGTTATGAAAATAATGGCTGGAAACTACCACCTATCAATGGAGTATCCGATTTGTTTAAAAAAATATTTACCCGTGGAGCTAATGACGAATACCGCAGATGGCGATACGAAAATTTCAACTTTTCTATTGGCATTGGTGTACCTTTTTAATGGGGGTTTGCCACTTTTTTTTGCTGTTGCAATTCATTTATAAATGCATCAATACTTTCGGCATTGGATACACAAAATTCGCCAATTCGTGTTCTACGCAATGCACTTAAATATGCACCACAGCCAAGCGCTTGTCCAAAGTCGTGAGCCAAACTTCGTATATATGTGCCGGTACTACACACCACTCTAAATGTAACTACCGGCATTTGAATAGATGTAATTTCAAAAGCTTTTATAAAAACAGGCCTGGGTTCTAACTCAATATCTTTCCCCCTGCGGGCCAATTCATACAACGCAACGCCTTCTTTCTTGATGGCTGAATATATGGGAGGCATTTGTTGAATATGGCCAATGAATTTTTGCGTGGCTTCTTTGATAGAAGCTTCACTAATAATTCCTGTTTCTTTTTCGTTTTCGGGTTTCGATTCTAAATCGTAGGTTGGCGTGGTGGCTCCCAGTGTAATGCTACCGGTATATTCTTTTTCGGCAGCCATATATTCATTTATTTTTTTGGTGAACTTTCCGGTGCAAATAATTAGCAAGCCCGATGCCAATGGATCAAGCGTACCGGCATGGCCAACCTTTTTTATTTTAATGGCATTGCGAATTTTTCTTACCACATCAAAGGATGTCCAGTGCAAAGGCTTATCCAATAAAATTACTTTCCCTTCTTCAAAGGATGTTTTCAAGGCTGCTGAAATAGGCTCGGGCCTTTTTCGCTCTACCACTTCTTTTTCTTCACCTAATTTTTTTTGATAATTTGCAAAATAAGAGCCTTTTTTTCCCACTTTGAATACTTATAATTTTTATGAATAGAATTACAGGCTGCAAAAATAACCATTAAATAATTGAAGACGAATACAGGATTTTATTTGGGCCTGCACTTAAAATTATAAGCTGTAGGCTTACAGGTTTGAATAACTGAAGGAAGAAGGCCGGTAAATAATGCAGAGGATTTTGTTGAACCCTTTCAGGATTCCATTTCAACATTGATTATGTCCATCGGATGCACCGATGGTTATTTTAATTTATCCCATTCGGGGTTATTTATTGCTGCTATTCTATAATAAGTTGGTCGAGCTTGTGTAAGCTTCAAATAGTTTTTTTAAGATACTAACAAGGTCGATCATCTTTTTCAACCAGCTTTTGTAAATAAGGCTGCAACAATCTTTACAGCATTCTTATATTGCCTGTCTTGCCTTCAATTCAAGATATTTATTAATGGCACTCACTGTAAGCTCCTCGGGCTTTGCCAATACAGAAAGAATGCCATACTTCTGCAACTCTTTTACTACTAATTTTTTTTCGAAAACTAACTTTTCAGCAATGGTTTTCGTATAAATATCTTCTACATTATAGGCATCGGCATGAGCCAGTTTATTCATTTCGGTATTTTCAAAAAATACTACCATTAGTAAATGATGCCTGGCTATAGAACGTAAATAATTCAACTGTCGCTTTAACCCTGTTAACGATTCAAAATTGGTGAACAACACCAAAAGACTACGCTGTTTAATCTTATGGCGTACCTGCATATACAGCATTTCGTAATCGCTTTCCAAAAAGCCGGTTTGCTCTTTGTATAAAGCCTCTAAAATATTTTCCCGCTGAACGAGCTTTTTATCGGCGGCTATTAATGTAGAAAGTTTGGTAGAAAAGCCCATTAGCCCTACCCTGTCTTGTTTTTGTAAACATACATTGCTCAATGCCAGCACTGCATTGATGGCATAGTCGAGCAAACTCAATCCATTGAAAGGCATTTTCATCAATCGGCCTTTATCAATAATGCAATAAACCTGCTGCGATTTTTCATCTACATAATTGTTTACCATCAATAGCCCACGCCTTGCGGTAGCTTTCCAGTTGATGGTTCGTATATCGTCTCCCGTTACATAATCTTTTATTTGCTCAAACTCCATACTTTGGCCAATTTTTCTCAGCCGTTGGCTACCATGGTCGTGCATATAGTTGGTTTGAGAAATCAATTGCTGTTGCTTCATTTGTGCATACGATGGATAAACACTCACCGTTTGATTCAATGGTAAACTAAACCTCCTGTTCAGTAAACCAATACCGGTACTAAAATATAAATGCAATTGTCCGAATTGATATTCACCACGCTCACCCGGTATTATTTGATACTTCAGAAACTTGTGTCCTTTTGCAGGCATTCTTTTTTTAATGGAAAAATTTCGCTCCTGTAATTGTTCGGGCAATTCATCTATCATTTGAATAGTGGTAGCAAAAGGATAGTGTGTACTTAACTCGATTTGCACATTATTTTTATCTCCATTTCCCAACCTGTTGGCAATAATGCGTTTTGCTTTGGGTGCCCTGCCAGTAAAAAAAAGTAAAAAATAATCCAACAAAAAAGCAAAACCCCAAACCATCATTAATACAAAAGAAATACTCTGTAACAATTCGAAGAAATGCGACAACACAAACAAAACCACCAACAGCGCTCCAACATAATAAAATCTTTTGTTGAAGAACAAATCGCCTATATATTTTTTTACAGGATTCAATTCAAATTTACTTAACGGGGTACTTCAATATTTTTAATAATAGCCGATATCAATTCATCGGCAGTTAAGCCTTCCATTTCTTTTTCGGGAGTAAGCATAATGCGATGACGCAACACGTGCGGAGCTACATCAATTATATCATCGGGTATCACAAAGTCTCTGCCTTTTAATGCAGCCTGTGCTTTAGATGTTTTAAGTATTGCCAATGAAGCCCGGGTACTTGCCCCTAAATACAAAGAAGGATTGTTTCTTGTTTCATGAACTATTGACGCTATATATTCCACTAATTTTGGTTCGATAGTTACCTGCTGCACAATTTCTCTATAATGCTGAATTTCGTTTGCAGAAACAATCTTATTAACTGTGCTTAATAATTCTGACTGGCTTTTTCCCTGTTGATTATTTAGAATGGCAATTTCTTCCTGCAAGCTTGGGTAGTCAATTTCTATTTTAAATAAAAATCGATCGAGTTGTGCTTCGGGCAAGCGATAAGTACCTTCTTGCTCAATTGGATTTTGAGTTGCCAACACTAAAAAAGGCGATTGCATTTGATGCGAAAATCCATCTACAGTAATTTGTCTTTCTTCCATTACTTCAAATAAGGCTGCCTGTGTTTTTGCAGGTGCACGATTTATTTCATCAATCAAAACAATATTGCTGAATATAGGCCCCGGTTTAAAATAAAAGCTTCCTTCTTTTGGATTAAATACCGATGTGCCTATAACATCGCCGGGCATTAAATCGGGTGTAAACTGAAGCCTGCTAAAACCTACATCTATCATTTTGGCCATTAGTTTTGCAGTAAGTGTTTTTGCAACACCAGGAACACCTTCTAAAAGCAAGTGGCCATCGCATAAAATTCCTATCAGCATTAAATCTACCATTTGATGCTGGCCTACAATTACCTTTGCCAGTTCGCTGCGAATTTCTCTAAGCTTATTATTTAATTCCGATACAGGGGTACGCTCCTGAAACAATTGCTCTTCCATTAGTTTCTATTTTTATAAAAATATTGTATTTGTTCGTTTAAAGTTAATAATTCAAAATCGCTTACGTCTAATGTAAGCTGTATCTGTTCTATGGTATTATACAAAGCCTGCACTTTTTCGGGTGCAATACCGCTTTTTTTACTGAGCGCTGTAACCATTTCTTTATTAGCATGCACATTCAAAAAATAATGTGTTCGCACAAAATCATTGAAGTAAGTAACCATTTTATCTGCAATGTTTCTATTGTTCTTTTCAGCCATATAAAGCCCGGCAATGGCCTGGGTAAATTGGATGGAGGTATTTTCAACCGGGGGAATGGTTTTAATAATGCGTTGCCTGCGTTTGCCATTAAAAAATATATACAATAGCAATAAGCCTACCACCAACCAAAATGCTATGGTTAACTCGGGATATTTAAAAAGGATTGCCAGGGCAGAGCCTTTACCTTTACCGTAGTCATCTTCGTTATTGTCTTTGTAATTTATTTTATTGTAATAATCGTCCCAAAATATATTACCGGGGGTTTCATTCATTAATTGCATTACCTGCTGCATATAGAGGTAATTTTCATCTTTTAAAAGAAAGTAATTGCTAAATGCCCTTGGCTCACAATGCAGGTAAAGCCTGCCCTTGCCAATAAAGATAACCATAAAATTAGGTTGCCCGGCTGCGTTATACCCCAGCACAGTTGCTGCACTGCTATCGGCCCTACTGAGTGAATTGTTAAATGGATAATAATAATATTCAAAATTGTTTTTGCTGAAATTAAAGCGGGGTGATAAGTTTATTTTGGCCGTATCGAACTTTGTTTGAAAAAACAATACTGTGAATTTATTGTACGTTTGATGCACATTTACTTTACTCAACAAAACGGTATCTATATAATTGGCACTTAAAAAAAAGCTATGCCCTTCTTTTACGAAATCAATTATATTATTAGCCTCATTTTTACTGCAATAAAAATTTTTACTAAGACTCCAATATACAGACCGATTGTCGGCATAGGTTGAACTTCTAAATTCGTCAAAAGCTTTTTTATTTATATTGATAATCTTGTGCTGATAAACTTCTTTAAAAATTTCGTGAGCCACAAAACTGCCAAATGGTTTGGTGCTTTTATATTGAAAGCTTTCCCGCATATCGGGCAAGCCCGATTTTTTGTTGCATCCGCCCAGCAACCCAACTAAACAAACAATAATATAGCCGTACAATAATTTCAAATTTGCTTATATTTTCTTATTGAAATGATTAAATCCTTCCGAAATGCCGGCATACCGGGCATGGTCAATATCAAAATGGCCATACCAAACATATTCGTATTGAAAAATTAGTTTTGAGAAATCGTTTCTAAACTGTGGCGGAATCTCATATACATACCTGCTGTTGGTTTTATCGGCCTCGTATTGTATATGATTTCTGCGCCATAATGTTTGCAGTATTTGTATAAAATGGTATCGTACTGCCAGGCGATAATCTTTATCGGCAACTGCCTGTGCTATTAGCACATCAAAATTATCCTGCACCATCAAAGCCTCTTCTTCCGAAGCTGATTGCACAGCCGATGATTTTAAAGTTTCTTTTTGAAATAAACCATTCCCTTTAATTAGTCGGAAAATAACTATTAAAATAAAGCCGGCTGCAAGTATCCATAGTAAGGTTTTAAAAAAAGTGCTACTCAAAACTTTGTCCATAAAAGAAACTCCCCCTGTATTAAAAACCCGGTTTGTATTTTTAGCGTTGGTTTCCTCGTGCTTTTTTTGATAAGCTTTTAATAAACTGTCTAAATTTTTTACGTAGGCAAACTTTTTATTGCGCTTTAAAGCATGAAGAGTATCGGCAGATACCGTTGCATTATTTGCATATAAAAAAGAATCACTCACTTGATATATTTCTTCTTCATCTTCAATATAAAAAGATGAATCAGTAGTTGGTTCCTCTTGCAAAACAGAATCTGTTACGGCTTCTACCTGTTGGGCATTAGCTACTCCCGCTAAAAAAAATTGAACCAATAAAAGGAAAATATATTTAGCCATTTTTGCTGAACAACCTTTGAATAATATTATTTTGCTTAAACAGCAAGCCTCGTTTTTTTAATGTAATGGGCCATACTACAAAATAAAATACCATAAATACCAAGGAGCCACCTAAAATTACAAAGCTCACCCAGGCCGGTAACCCACCGTTTGTTTCTGTATCGTAAGTTCGGCTCATTAAGTGGGTAACATAGCTTTCGAAAAAGGAAGCCAAAATAAAAAAAGGTACTAAGCAAATAAGTAGCTTAGCCGCATCTTTTGCACCTCTTTTAAAAGATTCCATTCGGGAATAGGTTCCCGGAAATAAAATTCCATTTGCCAAAATAAAACCCGAAGCTCCTCCTAAAACAATAGAAATAATTTCAATAGTGCCGTGTATCCAAATGGTTAATATAGATTGCAGGCCCAATCCATGTGCAAAAAACATTTGCTGAAAACAACCCAGCATGATGCCATTGCTCCATAAGATTTTCAACGTAAAAAAGCCCAATGTAAAGCCACCAATAAAAGTGAGGAATGCCACTCTAATATTATTGAGAGCTATATACACAAACATGCTAAACTGGTTATCGTCTTTATAAATTCCAAAAGGATCGCCCCTGGCAATATTTTCTTCCGTAGTGGCTACATAACCCGGGCCCAGTACCGAACTCACTAATTCTTCGTCGTTCATAGATGCCCATGCGCCAATGGCCACAAACAAACAAAAAGCTATAAAAGTAAATAACAGTATTCGGTGGTATTTGGTAAAAGTCAGGGGCAGTTCGTATTTCCAAAAATCGAATATGCGACTAATTTTTTCTTTTTTGTTTTTATAAATAACCTGGTAAATGTCTGCCGCCATACTATTAATCCAACGGGTTACTTTGCTGCGTGGATAATAAGTTTTTGCATAAGACAAATCATCAACCAATGTGGTAAACCGTTCGGCAGTTTCATCGGGATTAGCGGATTGCTTCTGTTGATATTGAGTCCACTTTTCTACATTCTTTTTTATAAACATCGCTTCTCTCATTCCTGCATACCGGTTTAAGTTGGTTGAGCTTATTTTCGGTTTTCAATTTGCTTCTTTTTTCCAAAATAAAAAAATAAGGTTTCCCGGCGGTAATACGTTTAAGCATTGTACATTCGTTTACATGGCCATCATCCAAATAAATACTGTTTTTAATATTGACCTCGANNATATTGATTATTTACCTCTACTTTATGAAAACCTTATTGTACGAGGGGTTTGATATTACAATGTCGGAATATTATGGCTTGGATTTACTGGTGATTTCCATCCCCATGCTTTTGTATTCGCTTTTGTGCGAAGTGATGATGAATGGACAAACCATCGGAAAAAAAATTACCGGCTTAAGAGTAATAAGTCTCAACGGTGGCAAGCCTACAACAGGACAATACATTTTACGCTGGATTACAAAATTCTTTGAATGGCCGGTGCTTTTTGGGTTTATGATGTTTTCTGCCAACAATATTATCTTCTATATATTTTTTACTGCATTGCTGGGTATTGGCGTTTTGGTCATTATTGGCTTAACGGCAAAAAATCAACGCCTGGGCGACTTAATTGCCAACACTGTATTGGTGGATACCAAAAGTAAAATAAATGTACACGACACTGTGTTTATGGATATTGACAGCAATAATTACGAACCTTCCTTTCCACAGGTAATGCGCCTGAGCGATAATGATATCAACACCATTAAAACGGTATTAACCCAGGCACAAAAAAGCCGCAACTATGATATTTGCTTTAGAGTAGAAAGCAAAATTAAAAACGTATTGAAAATAGAATCGGACTTATATACCGAAGATTTTTTAAAGAAACTGCTGGAAGATTATAATTACCTGGCTACAAGAGAATGATAGTTTGATAAACTATTCCCGTGTAGCCAGGTGATAATTGTAAAATAAACTGAGACTGAAATTATGCAACAAACATGGCAGCACCAATGCCCACCACCAGTGCCAATACTAAGAATAACAAGTAAATTATAGTAATAATTCCCATTATACGGTAAGCCATTTTTTGATTTTGCAGGGCTACATTAAATGAGTCCTGGTTGATGGTTAAAATGGCTTCTTTCATTTTGCCGGCAAATCTTAGCATAAATAAACTCAAGAAAAAATATACTGCTGCTATTACAAGATAGGTGAGTGTGAGCGTAAGTGTAGAGCCTGTGGTAGAATAAAAGCCTCCGGACAAACTTTCCATTAATGCACCCATAAAAAAAGCGGCAATCGCTAAAATAACTGAAATAACCAGACCTACTATTGCAAATAGTTTTGACCACATGGCTGTTTCTTTTAAATGAGTAATGGCAATGCTGTCAACCTGTAAATCTTCATTTAGTAAATTTCTGTTTGTATCCATTTTGATTAGTTGTTTTGGTAAAGCGAATATTCAACTTTTTATTTAAGACACAAAAAAAGGACGTTGATATTTTTCAACGCCCCTTTTATGTAATATTGATTTTAATATGCTCTAGCAAACAAAACTCTTTGTGTACTTGCATTGCCTGTTAAAATACATTTTCCTGCTTCCAGCTTATTATCCAAAGGAATGCATCGAATGGTTGCCTTGGTTAGCTCTTTAATTTTTTCTTCGGTTTCAGGAGTACCATCCCAATGTGCCGAAATAAACCCGGGCTGCTCATCCAGCATTTTTACAAATTCTTCCCAGCTATCGGCTTCACGGGTATTTTCTTTTGTAAAAGCCAGTGCCTTATTAAAAATATTTTGTTGAATTTCTTCTAACAAATGTTTTAGATAATTGCCCAGGCCATCAATAGAAACCGATTGTTTTTCTTTGGTATCTCTTCTTGCCAGTTCTACTACATTGTTTTCCATGTCTCTTAAACCCATGGCAATTCGAACGGGAACCCCTTTTAATTCATGTTCTGCAAACTTCCAACCGGGTCTTGCGGCATCACTATCATCGTATTTCACCCGAATGCCAAGTGCTTTTAATTCTGCCATTATTTCTTTTACCTTACCATCAATTACGGGCTTGCTTTCTTCTCCTTTATAAATAGGCACAATCACCACTTGTATAGGAGCAATGCGTGGAGGCATTACCAGGCCATTATCATCGCTGTGCGACATTATTAAAGCACCAATTAATCTTGTACTTACGCCCCAACTTGTGGCCCACACATATTCTTGCTTGTTTTCTTTATTTAAGAATTGTACATTAAATGCTTTGGCAAAATTTTGCCCCAGGAAATGCGATGTACCAGCCTGTAAAGCTTTGCCATCCTGCATCAGCGCTTCAATGCAATAGGTATCTTCTGCTCCTGCAAATCTTTCGTTGGGTGTTTTTACACCTTTGATAACCGGCACAGCCATGTATTCTTCTACAAAATTTGCATACACATCCAACATCTTCACCGTTTCATCCACAGCCTCTTCTTTGGTGGCATGAGCGGTGTGCCCTTCCTGCCACAAAAACTCTGCGGTGCGTAAAAATAAACGGGTACGCATTTCCCATCGAACCACATTGGCCCATTGATTAATTAAAATAGGTAAATCTCTGTAAGATTGAATCCAGTCTTTGTATGTATTCCAAATGATGGCTTCACTGGTGGGCCTTACCACTAATTCTTCTTCCAACTTTGCTTCGGGGTCCACCATTAGCCTGCCTTTTTTATCGGGGTCGTTTTTCAAACGGTAATGCGTAACCACTGCGCATTCTTTTGCAAAACCTTCAGCATTTTTTTCTTCGGCTTCAAATAAACTTTTTGGAACAAAAAGAGGAAAGTAGGCGTTTACGTGCCCGGTTTCTTTAAACATCCTGTCTAACTGGTCTCTCATATTTTCCCAAAGGGCATAGCCGTAAGGTTTTATCACCATGCAGCCTTTTACGGCAGAATAGTCTGCCAGCCCACCTTTCAGCACAAGATCGTTGTACCACTGGTTGTAATTTTCGGCTCTTGATGTAAGTTCTTTACTCATAAAATTTTAATTATATCGGGGGTGCGAAGGTAATAAATTGATGGTTCAATTGCTATGAAGCTTTGATGATTTGCAAGTAAGCGGGTATAAAAATTTTCAAAAAAAGAGAAATTATGCTTTATGACAACCTTAACATCAAAAGTTTAAACATATGTGTCATTTATAAAAAACAGCACTACTTTTGATGTAGAAAGTAGGCAATTATAAAACACTATTCATTTTAAAACGATGCGCCATGAAGATTAAAATTTTACCAATTGCACTAATGGCAACCATTGCATTGACAAGTTGCAGTACCGCTTATAAAAGCGGACAAACACCAGACGATGTTTATTTCTCACCCGCAAGAGTGGTAGAAGAAAATGAAGACCGGGCAAAAGAAGAAGACAGAATAGATCCCGAAGAAAGAGAAATACGCATGGCTACCCGAGACAGGCGTTGGCGTTACCAATATTGGGATTATGATTACAACTACAATTGTAACTATCACCCTTACAGTTATGGTTACAATCATGGGTATTATTACAATCCTTACTATTACCCATACCCTGTTTACCCGGGCTATGGATGGACATTTGTAAATCCTAAAAACACAACACCCCGAACCACCAATTTGAGAAGTTATATAAACAATAATATGGTAACCATTGGCGATCCAAAATTGGGTACATCTCAAACCATTTCGTCGAGAAAGATTTACAACAATAGTAACAATGCCGGCAGCAATGGAGGTGGTTTTGTAAGAAGAATACTTACTTCGGGTAATAATAACAACAGTTCCAATAACGACCGTAGTTATTCTCCATCCAACGCAAGTGGAAGGAGTTCTTCATCCGGTTCTTCATCAAGTGGAAGCACAAGAAGTTCCGGCACTTCGGTATCAAGACCATCAAGAGGCAATTAATTTTTTATACTGCCGGCTGATTTTTTCAGCCGGTTTTTTAAAAACCCGCAACTGCTTCTCATTTTACTAAACATTAAACCATGAAATGGAGCATAAAAATTTCGAGATAATTTATACCAACATCGATGAAATTTTTATGCGGAATTCCATGTGGCCACCAAAAATAAAAAATTACACATGAAAAAATTTCTATACTTTTTTTTATTTTTCCCTGCTGTGCAAACTTTGGCACAGGTGCCCGAAGATGCCATTCGATATAGTTTTTATACGCAATCGGGCACAGCCCGTAGCCTTGCTATTGGTGGAGCTATGGGGTCTTTGGGTGGCGACATTAGCGCCAACTATGTAAACCCTGCCGGAATAGGTTTCTTTAAAACAAGGGAAGTAGTGCTAAGCCCAGGCTTAAATTTTGGAACACAAAAGGCCAACTATAGAGAAACAGCAAACAGCATTAAAAAAAATGGATTTCTGTTGGGCACATCGGGTATTATTATTGGGCAGGGAAATTCTAATAACAAAAAGCAGAGTTCAGCCTTTAGTGCTGCCATTACCCAAACAGCCAATTTTAATAATACCATTCATTACAGGGGTTTAAACAATTACAGTTCATACAGCGAAATGCTTGCAGAAGAATTTGCAAAAAGCGGATATAGTATCGACGATGTTTTAAATACCATGTCTCCTTTGCCTTACACATCGGCACTGGGTTTACAAACTTATTTAATTGATACCATTACCATCAACGGGAATACGGTGGTACGGGGTGCAGCAGAAAATATTTTAGATGCTGGGCAGGCAATTCAACAAGATATGTATCGCAAAACAAGTGGTGGCATTTATGAAATTGCTTTAAGCGGTGCTTACAACTGGAACGAGAAATGGTTTTTGGGTGGCAGCCTTGGCATTCCTATTGTTAACTTTAAAAGCAATACCGTTTACTCCGAATTTGATACCAGTTCAAATACCAACAATGGGTTCAACTCATTTACAATGAGAGACAACTTTAAAAGCATTGGCGCCGGTGCCAACCTTAAGCTGGGCGTAATTTATCGCCCCCAGGATTATCTTCGATTTGGCCTGGCGCTTCACACACCGAGCATTATTTTTATGAGAGATGACCATACAGCATCTATAGAAACTAATTTAGAATCGCCCACAGGTCAACCGGAAACTTATAGAGCCAGTTCTACTTTATTTACAAATGGCCTGGAGGGTACGGCTCGTTATTTACAGAATAATGCCTGGAGGGCTATTATAAGCGGCTCTTACGTTTTTAGAGAAGTGGAAAATGTAAAAAAGCAAAAAGGTTTTATTACTGCAGATATTGAATATGTAAATCACAAAAGCAGCCGATTTAAAAGTGATGCCGAAACACCCACCAACGATGAAAAAGTTTATTATAAAGCACTGAACAATGTTATAAAGGATATGTATAAAGGTGCTTTTAATTTTAGAGTGGGCGGCGAGTTGAAGTTTAATATTGTAATGGCCAGATTAGGTTTTGGATATTACAGCAACCCTTACAAGGACCTGGGTTATAAAGCAAGCCGAATGATATTGAGCGGTGGCCTGGGTTACAGGCATAAAGGAATGTTTGTAGATGTAACCTATGCACATCAAATTCATAAAAATGCCGATTTCCCTTACCGGTTAGAAGACAGGCTCAATACTTTTGCAAGTACAAAACAAACCCTTGGTGGATTAATGGCAACTATTGGTTGGAAATTTTAATAACCTAAAACAACTTATAAAGGATAATGGTTTTACTGTTATCCTTTTTTTATTGTCTCAAGTTTTTCAAGGCTGAAAGGCGGCTGTACCCAATTAAATTGTTCATCTTTTTTAAACCAGGTGAGTTGCCTTTTGGCGTAATGCCTTGAATGTTGTTTTATGAGTTCAGTGGCACGGTTGAGGTCAATATCTCCATCAAAATATTGAAACAATTCTCTGTAACCCACTGTTTGTAAAGCATTGAGCGTTTTGTATGGATACATTTTTTTTGCTTCTTCCAATAAACCCTGCTCCATCATTATATTAACCCGTTGATTGATGCGTTCGTATAAAATTGCCCTGGGCAGTTCGAGGCCAATTTTAACGATGGAAAAATTCCTTTGCTTTTTTTGAGGGGAGCGAAAATGAAAAATTGATTTACCCGTAGCTCTTACAATTTCTAATGCACGCATCATGCGTTGTGGATTTTGTATTTCGCCTTTGGCTGCAAAAAGGCTGTCTTCTTTTTGAATGGAAGATTGCAACCATGCTATTCCCTTTTCCTGATAATCCACAATAATTTGATTACGAATTTTTTCATCCACTTCAGGAATTTGATGCAAACCTTCGCAAAATGCCTGTATATAAAGCCCGGTGCCGCCAACCATTACGGCTACATCGTTGCTTTTGAATATTTCTTCCAAACACTCCAATGCGTAGTTTTCAAAATCTACAGCATTTAAGTTTTGATGGATGGAATGCGAAGCAATAAAATAATGAGGCACCATTTCTAATTCCTCAGCCGATGGCCTTGCAACGCCAATGTTCATTTCCCGGTAACATTGCCTGCTATCGGCTGAAATAATTTGTGTGGAAAAATGTTTGGCAACATCAATGGCAAATGCTGTTTTACCAACTGCCGTAGGCCCGGCTATAATGATGCAGGTTTTTGTCAATGATAATATATTCGTTTTCCTTTTGGCTTTTCTCGTTGGGCGTTTAGTTATAGTAGTTATGAGTTAGGAGTTATGAGTTAAAAAACCTCTACTCACAATTTTAAATCTTTCAACTCTCCACTTTCAAATTTCCACTCTCAACTCTCAACTCCCAACTAATACCCGTCGTTTGCTTCTTCTCCGCCTTCTGTAAATTCATCGCTATCCGAAACGCTTTCGCCATTTTCATCCTCCTGTCCAAATCCGTCTTTCATGGCATCGGGTTGCAGGTCGTATTTTTCTTCCATCTCGGCAAGGCGTTTATCTACCAACCCTTTTGTGCCATACTGCGAGGGTGCCAATCCTTCTACCCTTACACAAGCCGGATAAGAGAGGCGAATGTTTTCTTCTTTATCTACATGAATGAGCTCCAATAAAAAATGCCAGTTCTTATTAAAATCGTATTCGTAAATAAATTTTTGGTTGGGCGATTTTACTTCACTGGCAATAGAAATCTCAGACATTATCAGGGGGTCGGCCTTATAATCCTTTTCGTATTTTTCTAAAGAAATTTCACGGCCTTGTTGCCAGTTGTCGTTGCTGCGATAAAAAGTAGCTTTGTGTTTACTATCAAACTCATAGCTTTTTAGAATAGCTTGATGCAACTCAAAAAAATTTTGAGTATGCTTTATTGCAATATCTCGGTAGATACTTTCGTCGTCTTGCCAATATGCTCTGAATTTTAGGATTGCCATTTAGTAAAAGTACAAATTTTTTGTTTTAACGAATTGTGTTTTAGAGAAGGCCGTTTTTTCAACTTTCAACTCTCACCTATTTAAGCCTATAAGATTAGCCTCACACATTTCCCTCTCCACAAACCCGACAGGTTTACAACTCTTCAACTTTCAACTCTCCACTTTCAACTTTCAACTCTCAACTCTTAAGAACTTCTTTAGCTTTCTCATGCATAAAAGTAATGGCGGCATCAAAATCATTGGGTATTACTCCGTCTAAAATAGCATTTCGAATAGCATCTTTAATAATACCCACTTCTCTTGAAGGTGAAAGATTAAAAGTTTGCATGATAATTTCGCCCGACACCGGAGGTTGCCAGTTGCGGATATGGTCTTTGGCCTCAACTTGTGCACAGCGCTGCTGTACCAGTTCAAAATTTTCAATAAAGCGTTTTACTTTTTGTTTATTTTTTGAGGTGATATCGGCCTTACACAAAGTCATTAAAGCATCAAAATCTTCGCCGGCATCAAAAAGCAAACGCCGAATAGCAGAGTCGGTTATATTGTCTTTTGTAAGGCTGATGGGCCTTAAATGCAATTCCACTAATTTTTTTACAAATTGCATTTTTTCATTTTGGGGCAATTTTAGTTGTGCAAAAATTTTGGGCACCATTCTACCACCAATAACTTCATGGCCATGAAAAGTCCAGCCATGTCCTTCTTCAAATCTTTTGGTGGGTGGCTTGCCAATGTCGTGTAAAACAGCGGCCCAGCGCAGCCACAAATCGTTGGTATGTTCACTTATATTGTCAACCACCTGCAGGGTATGATAAAAATTATCTTTATGCCCCTTGCCATCTATATATTCGGCACCGGCCAAAGCAACCATTTGCGGAAAAATTATTTGCAGCAGTCCGCTTTTGTACAGCAAATCAAAACCAATGGAAGGTTTATTGCACAATAAAATTTTATTCAACTCATCGGCAATTCTTTCTTTGCTGATGATTTTTATTCGTTCGGCATTTTTTGTAATGGATGCAAAAGTTTCGGAGGCGATAGTAAAATGAAGTTGTGCGGCAAATCGAATAGCACGCATCATTCGCAAAGGATCGTCGCTAAAAGTTTTATCGGGAGCTAGCGGAGTGATGATGATTTTTTCTTCTAAATGCTGCAAGCCACTAAAGGGGTTTATTAATTTACCATAGTCGGTTTGGTTTAAACTAATAGCCAAAGCGTTGATGGTAAAGTCTCTTCTATCCTGATCGTCTTTAATGTTGCCGGCACTTACCGCCGGTTTACGGCTATAGGTACTGTAACTTTCTTTTCTTGCTCCCACAAACTCAATTTCTACATCATCGGTTTTTAATTGTGCGGTTCCAAAGTTTTTAAAAACATTTACTTGTGGTACCGGGATAAAACTTTGGGCTACTTTTTCGGCCAAAGCAATACCATTGCCCACACAAACAATATCAATATCTTTTGTTGGCCTGTCCAATAATTTATCTCTTACAAAACCGCCAATGGCATAACAGGGCAAACCCATTTCTGCTGCGGCATTGGCAATTTTTTTTAATATAAAAAGTTCTTTTGGTGAACAGGGAATATCCATTGGGCAAAAGTAATTGTTTCGTTGAAATGTATAGTTGTAATACCAGGAACATTTTACTTTTACTTTTACTAAAATGATATGATAATGCAATTATTAGAAAACGAATATTTAAAAATACTAGTGAACCCAAAGGGGGCAGAGCTAAACAGCATGATTGATAAAACCACCGATACAGAGTATATGTGGAATGGCGACCCTGCTTTTTGGAGTAAACATTCGCCCGTGCTTTTTCCTATAGTTGGTACATTGAAAAATGATACTTACAAATACAATGGCCATTGGTACAAACTAAGCAGGCACGGCTTTGCAAGAGATATGGTTTTTGATTTAGTTGAAAAAAAAAGCAACAACATTCGATTTTCTATACAGTCAAATAAAGAAACATTAGAAAAGTTTCCATTTGAATTTGAGTTGCAAATAAATTACAGCTTAATTGAAAAAACGTTGCAGGTAAATTACCTGGTAAAAAACAAAACCAATGGCTCCATGTATTTTTCCATTGGCGGCCATCCGGCTTTTGCTTTGCCGATAGATAACCATACCAATTATGAGGATTATGCTTTAGTATTTGAAAAAGAAGAAAAAGCAGGAAGATGGCCCATTTCAAAAGAAGGGTTAATAGAATTGGAGCCTGTACCTTTTTTGAACGGAAACAATTTACCACTATCGAAAAAACTATTTGAAAAAGATGCTTTGGTATTTAAACATTTAAAATCATCTTATGTAAAATTACAATCTAAAAAGACCGGTAAAGGTTTCCGGTTTGATTTTAAAGACTTTACATACTTAGGAATATGGGCTGCAAAAAATGCCAACTTTATTTGCATAGAGCCCTGGTGTGGTATTGCCGATAGTGTGGATAGTGATCAGGACTTTACATTAAAAGAAGGCATTATTTGTTTGCCTAAGGATGAAATATTTTCAAGAAGCTGGAGTGTTAGTTTGGTTTAGAAAGTTATGAGTTATGAGCTAAGAGTTATGGGTTATGAGTGATGAGTGATGAGTTATGAGGCCGATAGTTATTTGAATGCTCACTTGCTCAACATTGCTACATTGCCGAAGGGCTGCGCCGCTTAGCCGGAAATCCTTTGCTTGCCGGGCCATGTGCGAAGGGCAAAGATTGTAGGCGGGCGGCGAACCAATGTTGCTACATTGCTAAAGAACAAAGCCCCCCTTAAATCGGCATTAATATTGACTAATAGATAATCCACCATAAAATACCTTAATAAGAGTTTACATTTGCCATATTGGCGATAAGAAAAATTAACTATGACCAACAACATATATTTGAACAACCAGGAAGATGAAATGGAATTTTTGCCCATGATTCCTTTGAACGAAGAAGATGGCGCAGATGCAGACGGAGCAACCTTTCCGGGAGAATTGCCCTTGCTCCCATTAAGAAATACCGTACTATTTCCGGGGGTGGTAATTCCTATAACGGTAGGAAGAGATAAAAGCATAAAGGCTGTAAACGATGCCTACAAGGCTGACAAATTGATAGGAGTGGTAGCGCAAAAAGACAGTAATGTAGAAGAACCCACCGTAAGCGATTTGGAAGATATTGGCACCGTAGCCAAAATTGTAAAAATGATTAAGATGCCCGATGGTGGAACCACCATTATTATCCAGGGTCGTAAGCGTTTTAAAATAGAAGAAATAACCGCAGAGGAGCCTTACTTTAAAGCAAAAATTAAAGTGCTGGATGAAGACAGCAGCACTACCGATGCCGATTTTGATGCAATGATTGGCAGCATAAAAGATTTAGCTGCACAAATTATTGGCTTATCGCCCAACCTGCCGAGTGAAGCCGGCATTATTTTAAAAAATATTGAAAACCCCTCTTTCTTAATTCATTTTGTTAGTAGCAACCTCAATAGCGATATCAGGCAAAAACAACAATTGCTTGAAATAAGCAATTTAAAAGCAAGGGCCGAATTGCTGATGAGCTTAATGCATACCGAACTTCAATATGCCGAATTAAAAAATAAAGTAACCAATAAAACCAGGGCGGAGCTCGACAAACAGCAGCGGGAATATTTTTTGCAACAGCAAATGAAAGCCATTAAAGATGAACTGGGTGGCGAAAATTTTGCAGAGCAAAAAGAAATGCAGAAAAAAGGCGAAGGGAAAAAATGGACCGAAGCTGCAAAAGATATGTTTACGAAGGGATTGGAAAAATTGGAACGTATGCATCCTTCCACTCCCGATTATTCGGTGGTGTATAATCACCTTGATTTGATGCTCGACNNGGCGATATGAAAAGTCCTATTCTTTGCTTTTTAGGTCCTCCGGGAATTGGTAAAACAAGCCTCGGAAAAAGCATTGCTGCTGCCATAAACCGTAAATATGTTCGGGTGAGCCTGGGTGGCCTGCACGATGAAAGCGAAATAAGAGGCCATCGCAAAACTTATATTGGTGCCATGCCGGGAAGAATTTTACAATCGATTCGCAAAATAAAATCGAGCAACCCTGTAATGATATTGGATGAAATTGATAAGGTGGGCACCGACCATAGAGGCGACCCTTCATCTGCTCTGTTGGAAGTTTTAGACCCTGAACAAAACAATAGTTTCTATGATAATTATTTAGAACTGGAATATGATTTGAGCAAAGTTTTGTTTATTGCTACGGCCAATAATATCAACAACATTCAACCTGCATTGAGAGACCGACTCGAAATTATTGACCTGAGTGGCTATGCAGTTGAAGAAAAAATTGAAATTGCTAAAAGGCATTTACTCCCTAAGCAAAAAGATATGCATGGATTAAAACCCAATAGTTTTAAAATAAGCGATACGGTTTTAGAAAAAGTAATTGCAGATTATACCAGGGAAAGCGGTGTGCGTGAACTGGATAGGCAAATTGCCAGCATTATGCGAAGCCAGGCAAAAGAAATAGTTTTAAAAGGAAAACTAAAACCTACCATTACATTAAAAGATATTGAAAAAATATTGGGTAAACCCAGGTACAGTAACGAGTTGTACAAAACTGCCAATATTCCCGGTGTGGCGGTAGGCCTTGCCTGGACTTATGTGGGTGGCGATATTTTATTTATTGAAACCCAATTGAGCGAGGGTAAAGGAGAGCTAAAGCTTACCGGCAACCTGGGTAATGTTATGAAAGAAAGTGCTTCTACGGCCCATACCTGGTTAGAAGCCAATGCAAAAAAAATTGGTTTAAGTATTGCTGACTTTAATAAAAAAGATGCACACATTCATATACCCGAAGGCGCTACACCAAAAGATGGGCCCAGTGCCGGTATAACAATGATGACTGCATTGGCAAGTGCTTTTACCGGAAAAAAAGTAAAACCCTACCTGGCCATGACCGGAGAAATTACTTTAAGAGGACAGGTGTTGCCGGTGGGTGGTATTAAAGAAAAAGTATTAGCAGCTAAACGATCGGGCATTAAAGAAATAGTAATGTGTTGGCAAAATGAAAAAGATGTGGCCGAAATAAATCCACAATTTATAAAAGGCATTCAGTTTCATTATGTAAAAACAATGCAGCAGGTGCTTGATATTGCTTTAACATAAATTTTGCAGCAAATGCGCAACTATAACTGCCTTATTTACGTAATTAGTGTATTCAACTAATTTCATGTTGGTTGTTTTAAGGGTTAAAAAAAATTCCCCCTGATTCTTCAGGGGGAATTTTTTTGATGGTGAAAAACTGTACAGTTAATCACTAAAAAGTTTTCCATATTTAATATTAGGTGCTTGCAATCACTGCTGCAGAAGATGCTGCCTGCTGTACAGCAGCGGCCTGTGCCTCTTCGCCTGCATTGCCCATACTTACATAAGAATAACCCCAGCCTTTTAATTCGTTTACCCATACTAAAGAGCCGTCTTTAGCATTCAAGCAAAACAATACACCCGAAATACCTATATACAATTTATCGTTTTCCATATTTATCTGTCCAACAGCGTAAGAATATGAGCCTTTTGCATATTCCTTCAATTTTATTTCCCAAAGAATATTCCCATTTGCTTTATCAATAGCGGCTACCCTGCCGTTGCATAAAATGTAGAGTGCATTTTTTCTTTTCATAAAATGTAATTTACTAAAAGCTGAAAAAATTATTGCAATTAAAAATTATCTGCACTACTTTCAATATTCTCATAAAAGAAAAATTTGAAAACAATAATTCTATTTTTTGCTGTTACCATTCTTTCGTGCCATCATTATAGGCAAGATAAAATAATTAACCAAACAAAAGACAACACTGCAGCTGTTGGAATTAACACAGCCCAACTCACACAGGAAGCAACTGCTGACAGTTTATTTTATAAACCCGGCTTAAACGATACTATTGCAGAATTGCTAAAAACCATCAAAGAAAATTTCAAACGAATTAACTCGGTAAAAGAATGGACAAAAATTGATTCGCTTGATTTAAACCAAAGTACAGAAGGTGGTTTGATACGAATATATTATTTGCACAACCGGCCACAAAAATTTTTTGTACATGAATTTGGCGAAACCTATCAGCTACAAACGGAATATTATTTACTAAACAACGAGCTTTCTTTTGTGTATGAAAAAACACTTCGTTACAACCGGCNNCGGCCTATTTATTATGATTCAGCCGCCATGAAAGAGGGAAATGATAGCGAAGCTTTTGACATAAACCGTTCACATGTAAAAGAGCTAAGAAGCTATTTTTTACAAAACAAACTTATTAAACAGCTAAAAACAGGCTATGAAGAAAAACCGGGCAAGCATGAATTGGATGAGGAAGAAAAAAGGCTGCTGGATGATTTTAAAAAAATTGAACTAAGTTATTGAATGATGATTGATATCTATTTAAATAAAAACATAAATGTACTTTAGGTAAAACTTCTTTAAATGTTACTTTAGATATTTAAAAAGAAACATTTGAAAACTTAAACGAAAATATATGAGCAAATACTTATTGCTGTTGAATAATTTTATTTTGATACTAATCTCCAATTCTTATTCACAAGAAACCGAGATTTTATCCTCCTATAAATCACATATTAATCTTTTGATGAAAGACGGAGGCAAATGGATAAGTCCAAATAAAAATTATGATTCTACAAGCGAAAATTCGGCCTTATGGTTTTTGTATGAGTACAGTAGCGGATTAGCCGCAACCTCTTTAAAACTGAAAGTGTCAGAATATATTCCAAAGCAAGCAATTTGGAAAACGACCCAGGAGTGTGAGTATAATTGGGATTACAAAAAGCAAAAACCCATTTGGCAAAGTATAGGAATTAATGGTGATAAAGAAATAGGTATTACAGAAAAAATATCACAAAATGAGTGGGTTATTAATACCGAAATATATCTTACTGATGGAAGTAATAAAAAAATAAGAACTGTTCAAAATTTTGAAAAAGATGAATTTGGTATCACAAGCTATGTTCTAATGAACGGCAAATGGAAAAAAAGAAATACAGTTAAGTGGAATAAGATGAATTGGCCGCCAGGCAACATAAGTTTTATGAGTACAAGGGACGGAAATTTTGAAATTTATTCAATGGATTTAGAAGGGGAAAACATAAAAAATCTTTCGTGTAATAAAGCTACAGACTTTGCATTTTGTCATTTACAAAATAACGACCTGCTTTTTTATAGCAATAGAACCGGAAACAATGAAATATTTATTGCAACTGCTGATGGTAAAAAAACGATTAACCTCAGCAATCATGCTTCATCAGACAGAGTTCCCTATGCATCACCCGATGGAAAAAATATAATGTTTGTATCAGATAGGGATCACCAGGAAGGAGAAGTGTATATGATGAATATTGATGGAAGCAATGTAAAAAGAATAACGCATAACAATGAATTTGAAGATGCGCCTCAATGGTCGCCCGACGGTAAAAAATTAATTTATACAAGGCAAGTAAAAAACGCAAATGATACTGGCAACAAGGCTCCTCTAAATGGAGAAATATATATTATGAATGTTGACGGTAGTGATGAAAAACAATTGACATTTCGGGCAGGTTGGGATGGTGGTGCTGCATTTTCTCCAAATGGTAATCAAATTGCCTTTTACGGCAAAACTGAAAATGGTCATTACGATATTTTCCTAATGGATGCCGATGGGAAAAATCTTTTTAATTTAACCCTCGATGAAATGGAAGATTATTCACCAGCCTGGTCTCCCGACAGTAAATGGATTGCTTTTACAAGAGGAAATGCAAAAAATTACGATGTTTGGATAATGGAAATTGAAACAAAAATAAAACATCGCTTAACCAAACATCCAAAAAGAGATGAAAGCCCAATATGGCAGAATTAGTTTTACCGCTTTAAGAATTTTCCTTTTACAATTTTATCGATTACCTCGTCCTTTAAATTTCTGCTAATAGGTATGTGGACATTTCCTATGCGAATATCGTTTCCATCAATGGAATCAATTTTATCGGCAGCTACCATAAAAGACTTATGTGTTTTTATGAATGTATTGGAAGGCAGGTATTCCTCAATGGATTTAAAAGTGAGGTAGCAGATATATTTTTTTTGCCTCGTTACAATGTTTACATAATTCTGCAAAGCTTCTGCATACAATATATCATTGAAATTTATTTTTACTAATATGCCATCAGCCTTTATAAAAAAATAATCCTTTGTTTCGGCTGAAGCATTTTCCTTATTTAACTGTCTTAGCTCATAAAATTCTTTTGCCTTTAATGCCGCCTTATAAAATCGTTCAAAAGAAACCGGCTTTACTAAGTAATCCAAAGCATTTACTTCAAACCCATCTAAGGCATAGTTAGGATAAGCTGTAATAAAAACTACAGGAGGAGCCTGTTTCAGAGTTTTAAAAAATTCAATGCCCGAAATTTTGGGCATTTCAATATCCATTAAAAGCAATTGTGTTTTTTCTGCCGATATAGCAGGCAAAGCTTTTAAAGCATTATCGTACTCTGCTTCAAATTCTAAAAAATCTATGGCATCAATATACTCTCTTAAACCTTTCCTTGCCAGGGGCTCGTCATCAATAATAATGCATGATAAGTATTGGCTATTTTTCATTAGTGGGAATTTTAAGGTAAACAATAAATTCACTGCCCTTTTTATCTACACTGATTGTATGCGTTGGATACAGCAATTGAAGCCTCCGCTTTACATTTGACAGTCCAATTCCGGAATGTGTAGCCGCCGGTTCAGCATTATCAAAACTATTAACGGCTTTAAAAATCAAAAATTCATTCTCCTGCGTAAGTGAAATATGAATGTAGTTTTGTTTATCGGTAAAATGAGAAATATGTTTAAAACAATTTTCAACAAAAGGCAATAACAAAAAAGGCTCAATAGAAAAACCGGCTACATTTTGCGATACGCTAAACGAAATAGTACATTCTTTATCGTTTCTAATTTGTTGAATGGCTATATAATCTTTCAGGTATTGAATTTCTTTTTCAACCGGAATTAATTTTTGCCCTGCCTCGTACAACTGGTAGCGCAGCATTTCGCTAAACGTATGCAGGCTTTTTCTTGCATCAATATTTGATTTGTCAATTTGAAAATAAACACTATTGAGAGCATTGAACAAAAAATGAGGATTGATTTGTTGTTTTAAATAAAGCAATTCTGTTTCTGCGTTCTCTTTAGCAATAGCAGCCATTTTCTTTTGCATTAATACGGAATCTATCATAAGTTTAATGGCAGCGCCGGCTATTACCAAAAAGAAATGAGGAATAATATTGTCGTAAATTTTTTGTCGCCAACCACTTGTCCAATCAAGTAAAAATTGATTGTTCATTATTTTGCCCAACAGTTGCATTTTTAGCATACTACTTGCAACTACCATTGCTACAAAACATAGAACAAACAGTACATACTTTTTTTTGTAAAATAATTTGGGAATAAGTACATAATTACAAATACAAACCATTAATGCAAGGTCGGCCACTTTAACAAGGGTAACCCAAAATGCGGTTTTGCTACTGGCGTAATCTGCAGCTCTCAAAAAATACCAGGCAGCAAACAACAATGCCCAAAAAACAAATAAATGCAGCCGATATTTTTTTAGCATATCATTCATTGTACAAATAAACGCTGGTTAAAATTACATTTCAATATTATTACATAAAAAGCAGCTATAGCCTGACAAATTGCAAAAACAGCCTTTTGTCAAGTTAAAACAACAATTGGTATAATCAAACAGAATATGGGCAATATAGTTTTTAGGTTTACAAAAAGTATAACCATGAAATTGTTTCATTTTGTAAAATTTGTATTGCCATCTCTGCTTTGTCTTCCTGCCTGTGGACAGGTAGAACAAAGCATTGGCGGCCCATGTGAAGGTTGCGAGGCCATTTATGAAAGCAGCATTGCATTTGAAAAATTACCTGCAGCCGATACCATGCCGGGTTTCAATGCTGATGGAATCAAAATTTTTATCTCAGGAAAACTGTTGAAAGCCGATGGTAAAACCCCTGCTGCAAATGTGATTGTTTATCTCCATCAAACCAATGCCGCAGGCATATATGCCACAATAGGAAATGAAAAGGGCTGGGGCAAAAGACATGGATATATGCGAAACTGGCTGAAAACCGATGTCAATGGCAACTATGCATTTTGTACCATTAGGCCGGGTTCTTATCCTAATAGTAATAATCCTCAGCATATTCATATTACCATTAAGGAGCCGGGCAAAAAAGAATACTGGATTGATGAATTTCTTTTTGACGACGACCCATTACTTACAAAAGAAGCGAGGCAAAATTTACAAAACCGTGGTGGAAGCGGAATTATTCATTTACAAAAAGAAGGTTCTATTTTAAAAGGAAGCAGAACTATAATTGCAGGAAAAAATATTCCCGGTTATTATTAACTATTAGAAAGATTCTCAAAGGTGGTCGACCATGTTAGTATCTGTAAAATATAAGATGCTTAAAAAAGGTCGACCACCTTATTCAATAACAAAAGAAGCAAGGCAAAATTTACAAAACCGGGGTGGAAATGGAATTATTCATTTACAAAAAGAAGGTTCTATTTTAAAAGGAAGCAGAACTATAATTGCAGGAAAAAATATACCCGGTTATTATTAACTGTTAGAAAGATGAATCAGTTTGAATAGTATTTTTAGTTATCTTCAAAAAAAATACTAATGAAAACAAAACTGTTAATCGCCCTGTTTATACTTATAAATTTTGCAGGATATTCCCAGCAAAAAATAGATTACGCTTTTATTGGAGGTATCAATTTTAATAAAGCGGAACACAATCCCGACTATTTAAATGAAAGTAACTTATTTGGCTACAATGGCGGCTTGCAGGTTCAATACCACTTCGCTGAAAATTTTAGCATTAAAAACCGTGTACAATACAATCAAAAAGGATATAAATTCAAAAGCCTGATGATTGAATACCCTGATCTTTCTATTGGTAAGGCTGATATTCTCACCAGGTACGATTATATTGATATTAAGATTTTGCCATCTTTCAATATGGGCAATAAGGTAAAATTTTCAACCTTTTTTGGCCCCAACATAGGATTTTTAACGGAGAGCACTTTAATCACAAAATATAAAGATGGAAATATGGCGGGCACAGATTACAATGTAAATCGGGGGTCTGAATTGGCGGAAAATATCAACTTTGCTTTAGTGGCCGGAGTGGGAGGCCTGGTGAAATTGTCTTCAAAACTTCACCTGAGTGTAGATGTTTTGTACGACCATGGATTTTCTAATGTGCAAAAAATCGGCGAGTCAAAACTAAGAACCCTATCATTTACAGGAGGTATTGTTTACTGCCCTTAAAAGTTTTATGAATTTTCCTCTAACAAACAAAACTGTTGTTCTAAAGAAAGTGAATGCTCGTATAACTGGTTGATAAACGTCGGGCCATAAACAGCATACCAGGGCAACAAATTATCAACCCTTTCCTGCAAATTTCCGGTTGGGTACAAATCATTTTTTACTGCTTCAATTTTTCTTTGCATTGCTTCAAAGCGTTTCTTTTCGGCCCGGTACATTTTTTTCTCTAATTGAACCAACTTTTTATCGGCAGCCAGATGCAATGCTACAACATGTTTTTCTAAAGTAGTATCAGCAGCAGCAGCCAATGTTTTCAATTGCTGATACAAACTATTTAATTGTGCAAGCTGTTCCGATAAATCGAGCTGCACTTCAGAATGTTTTTTGATAACCCTTTCAAGCAATGCTGATGCAGATTGAAAAAAATTGTCGGCGGTCATATCGAGTGCAGCAATTTTTTCAGCCGTATTTTTATTTACTAGCGTAAAAGAGTTACGCAATACTAATACCGGGTAAGGAACATTTACTGCTTCAAAAACTTTTTTCAACTCAAGCCAGTAAGCCAGTTCGCCGCCACCACCAATAAAAGCAATATTGGGTAAAATCCATTCCTGGAAAACGGGCCTTAAAATTACATTGGGACTAAATGCGGCCGGATTGTTTTCTAATTCCAACAACATTGCATTTTCATTCCAATTTCGGCCAAGGTTGGCAACACGGTAGATATTTCCCTGCTTCTCTATTCGCTCCCGGTAACCTTCTTCCAAATAAAATAAATTGATAGCCCTGCCGGCAGCCTGAATTTTATACTGCTCCGGGAAATGTTGCATGGTTTGCAAAACAGCCTTTTGCGAAAAACTTTCTTTCAGCTCTTTTTCTATTACCGGCGCAAAGGATGCTTTTAGTTTTGCAGCATCGGGCAATAAAATAATGAGGCCGTAATCTTTAAACAATTCATGTACCAATTCAAAAGTTGCCTGCTCAATTGTTTTATTTAATGAGTAAGCAGCTTTTACTTTTTGCATTATTTCGTTACCGTATGGCTCCACTCCCAATTGTGCATGAATGCTATCCATTAAGCCAACAAAAGCTTTATCAACTTTCATACGGCCAACTGCCCCGGTTTGATTGGTTTGCCAGCGATAAGTAGTTCCGTTGATGTGCACTTCACCCAATTCATCCAAGTCGGCATCTTCGCTGCCCATGTAATACACGGGCACAAAATTATATTGAGGTAATTGTTGTTGTAATGTTTCTGCCAGTTTTATGGCATGTAAAATTTTATAAATAAAATATAAATGTCCGGTAAAAATATTGGGTTGGTGAGCCGTGGTAATGGTAAAGCAGTTGGCCTCTAATAAACTATCTATATTTTTTTTAACTGCTTCATTAATTGCAAACTTGCCATATTGGTAATGCAGATAATCAACCAACAATTTTCTATTGGTATTAAAAGCCATTCTTTGGGAAATAGCTTCTTTTATACCTTCAACATTTGCGGTATGTTGATAAAATGCTTTTAAATCTGTGGCTCCTTCTACATAATCAATAGCAATGGAGGAAAAGCTATTAACACTTCGGTAAGGGAAATATGAGGAGCTAAATGGCATTCAGTAAATTAGGTTCTAATGCTGCAATTAGTATCAAAAAATTTAAGTTTCCAAAAAAGAGCCGTTAAAAAATGATAATCGGTTAGGCATTGAGCCTTGAGCTGCAGGCAGCAATCTGTGAGTTGGGCTTTAAAGTACGATGGCTCATTTAGGCAGAAATTTGAAACTTTTTTTGATTGAAAAATGGGTGTTTTTTTGTAAATTTGTTGTATGTCAACAGTTGAAATAACTAGCAAAAAAGGGTCTAATGCGGTAAGGAAACTTCGTGAACAAAAGCTTAGAAATGGGCTTCCTTTTATGATTAATGTTAAAGAATTATCTACCAATCAATGCTATCTTGAATATCCGAATGGCAGTATTAAGCTTGTATCTGTTGTGCATTCTTCCAGAGAAATAGATGTAATTCGTGAATTAACTTTAATAGAGGCATCTCATTTAAGGAAGCGTTTTCATTTTTCATCTGTTAAGTAAGATGCCGCTGCTTTACATTATAACTGGCTCTAATGGTGCCGGTAAATCTTCAGTAGGACCAGATTATATTCCCACACATTTAAGAAACTCAATTTTTGATGGTGATAAGCTCTTTATGCAGAAAAGAAGTGAGTTTTGGATAAATGGCATAAAATCTCACAAAGAATGTAGAAAACTTGCTTCAGAAGTTGTTGAAACCACTTTTGATAATTTGGTAGAAACAGCATTAAAAGATAATACCGATTTTGCTTATGAAGGACATTTTACGAATGACGCAACATGGGGTATACCTCAAAAGTTTAAAGATTCCGGATATAAGATACATCTAATTTTTTTTGGTTTAACAGACACAGCCCTTTCAGAAATCCGTGTTATTGGAAGAGCTAAAGAAGGAGGTCATTATGTTGACCCACTAACCCTATCTTCAAATTTTTACGGAAATTTAGATAAGTTAGATAAGTACTTTGGCATTTTTGACTCTGTTACACTCGTTGACACATCTGGTATAGAGCATATTGGATTAGTTGTAATTAAAAAGGGGAAATGTGTTTCGGCTGTTCCTCAAGACGAACTACCGGAATGGTTTACAACTAATCTTCCTGATATTACTGCGACAGTTGCTCAATTCGAAAACGAATAGCAGACAGTGGAAAATATTATGACAACGCCCAACAAAAGTATTTGCAAAAGCAAGAGGTTCAATATTCAGCATTAGTTCATATCTTCATCATCGGTTTTTCAAATGGGCATTTGTACCAGGCTGGACAATCAATGAATTCCCTACCTTCCAAACACTCGAACGGTGGCGATATTTTTTTTCGCAACCATTTATCTTTACAACAGGGAACAATAAATACATTATTTTAAACTGATATAATAAATTACAAAACGATGAAAAGTAAAATAAATTACATTTTAATTCTGCTTTTTTGTTTGGCTGCCTGTAACAAAGACAACACAACTCCGACATCAGACACTTTAAACGGTAAATGGAAACTGGTTAAATATTACAACTTAACGACTGGAACAATTGAATCCGAACCATCAAATATTTCTCGTTCAATTATTCTTGAGTTTTCTGACAACAGTATCCAAGGAAATATGAGTGGACACACTGTGACGAATTCTGTTAGCGGAGAATACGAATTGTTGCAAGACAACAAAATGAAAACATTAAGTTTTGGGGGAACAAAAATTGGTGAACCAAATTGGGGCGCCAAATTTTGGGATGCAATACACGCAGCTTCGTCTTATGAGAGGCAAAGCGATAAACTTTACATACATTTTAATGCTGATACTGAGAAAATGGAATTTAAAAAACCATAGGATTGCGAAAAGTAATCATAACTACTACTTTGACTTATTGATGGTACAGACATAATGCAACTACCAGAAACAAAAAACTACCGCCAACAGGCGTTTTGCTAATATTGAGGCCAATGTAACATCTGTTATGTACTCGTAAGAAAAAATTAAACAATCTCTCCCTCCAAATCGTAATCGTAGGCCTTGGTTATTTTTACATTTACAAATTCACCAATAGGTAATTTTTTACTGCAATTGATGATTACTTCGTTATCTACTTCTACACTGTCAAATTCGGTGCGGCCTATATAGCGGCCTGCTTCTTTTTTATCAACCAGTACCTTAAAAGTTTTGCCAACTTTTTCTTCGTTTTTTTCTAAAGAAATCTCCTGTTGCACTTCCATTATTTCCTGGGCCCTTTCTTCTTTTTCTTCTGCGGGAATATTGTCTTCCAATTGATGTGCACTTGTATCTTCTTCGTGGCTGTAAGTAAAAGTGCCTACCCTGTCGAAGCGCATTTTTTGTAAAAAGGTTTTTAGTTCTTCCACATCGTCCCTGGTTTCGCCGGGGAAGCCGGCAATTAAAGTTGTACGCAGGCAAATATCGGGTATGCATTCCCGAATGGCATACACCAGTTCTTCCATTTCTTCCCGGGTAATTTGGCGCTTCATGGCTTTGAGCATGTTGTTGCTGGCATGCTGCAAGGGCATATCGAGGTAATTACAAATATTATCCCTCTCCTTCATTACATCAATTATCTCCATTGGAAACTTTGATGGGTAAGCGTAGTGAAGCCTTATCCATTCCAATCCTTTTACATCGGCCAGGGCGTTCATTAATTTTGGCAAGGCTCTTTTTTTGTAAATATCGAGGCCATAATAAGTAAGTTCCTGCGCTATGAGCATTACTTCTTTTACGCCACGGTCAACCAAACGCTTTGCTTCATCCACCAACGATTCTATAGGCCTGCTCACATGCCCGCCACGCATAAGTGGTATGGCACAAAACGAACAGGTACGGTTACAGCCTTCGCTTATTTTCATATAAGCATAATGCTGTGGAGTGGCCAGCAGCCTTTCTCCAATTAATTCTCCTTTATAATCGGCTTCAAATTTTTTAAGAATGAGTGGCAGTTCCATGGTGCCGAAAAAAGCATCCACTTCGGGTATTTCTGTTTCAAGGTTGTTTTTATAGCGTTCGCTTAAACATCCGGTAACATACACTTTATCGAGCCGCCCTTTTTTCTTTAGCTCTACATTATCCAAAATGGTATTGATGCTTTCTTCTTTAGCTTTATCAATAAAACCACAGGTGTTTATGATAACAATATTGTGGTCTTTTTTTGCATTTTCGTGTACGGTATTAATATCGTTGGCTAGCAACTGTCCGCTCAGCACTTCGCTATCAACCATATTTTTACTGCAGCCGAGGGTAATGATGTTTACCTTATCTTTTTTGATGGTTTTTGTCTTCATAATTGAAGGGCAAAGTTAGGAAAAATAGATGCCGATGGAACAATTGTAGCCGAAGAGCTGCGGTGCTTAGCCGGAAATCCTTTTTGACGATGGCTGTGTGCGTGGCTTTTCAAAAAGATTGCAGGCGGGCACCGGACAAAAGTTGAAATAGAGCATAAAACGCAAAGCCCACAAATGTGCTTAAAAGCAAATTGTTAAATGTAAGTGGAAATAAAATATTTTGTAGTTCACTAAGGTTTTTAAAAAATAATTATGTTTGGGGCATGAATTGGAGCGAAAAACCAATGTTAAGAGTAGCTATTTTAGACTTATATGAAGGGTTTGAAAACCAGGGAATGCGATGCATTCGGGAGATCTTAAACCAATTTGCCGAGTTTAATCATATTGAAATAATAAAGGAAGAGTTTGAGATTCGTTTAAAAAACGAAGTGCCCGACCTTAGTTTTGATGTATTTATAAGTACCGGTGGCCCGGGTTCTCCATTAGATAGTGAGGGTAGTAATTGGGAAGCTGCATACTTTGGCTGGCTCAATAAATTGATGGCTTATAATAGCAACGATGCCAATGTGGTTAAAAAGCAGGTATTCTTTATTTGCCATAGCTTTCAGTTAGTATGCAGGCATTTTAAATTAGCCACAGTAAGTAAAAGAAAGAGTACTTCTTTTGGTGTTTTTCCTATGCACTACCTGCACGATGCAGAAAACGAACCCATATTTGCAGGATTGCAAGATCCGTTTTATGCAGTGGATAGCCGTGATTACCAGGTAACGCAGCCGGACCACAATAAAATAAAACAAATGGGTGCAAGCATTTTAGCCATTGAAAAACAAAGGCCGCATGTGCCTTTGGAAAGGGCGATAATGGCTATTAGATTTAATGAAAACATGATAGGCACTCAATTTCATCCCGAAGCCGATGCTATTGGTATGAGCCTTCACCTTCAAACCCCCGAACGTAAAAAAACGGTAATTGAAAATCATGGTGAAGAAAAGTGGGCTTCCATGATTGAGCACCTAAACGACCCCGATAAAATTTTACACACTTACGCTCATATAATTCCTAACTTTTTGCAACAGGCAGTTAATAGAATGCAAATTGTGGAAGTATAGGGAGTAAAAATTCAAAAGGCAAAAAAGGGAGCTTCCGTAATGGGAACTCCCTTTTTTAGTAGTTGAATAGTATTTGCAATTAGATAAGAAAAATCATAAATCAAAAAACGATTTCAAAGCGGGAACTGATTTTTTTACTTTTTACTTTTGAATTTTTACTTATTTTTAAAGAACTACATCTTTAAAACAGTTTTGTATGCAACAACAAATGCGGGAGCAGTTTAATAAAAGTTTTACAAACGAGAAATACGATGCTTATATGCAACTGGTTGAAAACTTAGAACCGGGTGCATTGGATTTTAGAAATGCCGAAACGCCGGTATTTGTTCCAAAAGATTTTACTCAAAAAATGTTAGATGCCTGCGAAGATATTATTGATGTAATTACCGCCGACAATTTTAAAGAACTTACTGCCAGAAGCATTCCTGCCGACTTGAATGTACCCGGCGAAGATGCATTTCCACAATGCTTAGTTTTTGACTTTGGCGTGTGTGAAAATGACAAAGGACAATTAGAACCGCAGCTAATTGAAATGCAGGGATTCCCTACCCTGTTTGCTTTTCAGGCTTATCACAGCGAACTTACGGCGCAATATGCCAACCTGCCTGCAAATTATTCACCCTATCTTAATGGCTACAATAAAGAATCGTACATACAGTTGCTGAAAGATATTTTTGTGGGTAAGCATAATCCGGAAAATGTAATACTGCTCGAAATTTATCCCGAAAAACAAAAAACCCGGATAGATTTTTATTGCACAAAAAATATGTTGGGCATTAATATGGTTTGCCTTACCCAATTAATTGCCGAAGGCAATAAATTGTTTTATATGAACAATGGCGTTAAAACGCCGGTGCATCGTATTTACAACCGGGTAATTTTTGATGACCTTCAGCAACAGCAAAACCTTGGCCCTATTGTAGATTTATCTAAGCCCTACGATGTAGAATGGGTGCCGCATCCAAACTGGTTTTACAGAATAAGCAAATTTACCTTGCCCTTTATTGACAATAAATATGTGCCGCAAACTTTTTTCTTAAATGAAATTACTCAACCGGTTAACCTGGATGAATATGTTTTAAAACCATTGTTTTCTTTTGCAGGAATGGGTGTGGTGATTGATGTAACACAAGAAGATATTGACAAAATTAAAGATCCAGAAAACTGGATTTTGCAAAAGAAAGTGAATTATGCTCCTGTAATATTAACGCCGGATGAGCCTGCTAAAGCAGAAATAAGGTTATTCTTTTTTTGGAAAGAAGGATGGAAAAGACCGGTGGGGGTACACAACCTGGCACGATTGAGTAAAGGAAAAATGATTGGCACCCGGTACAACAAAGACAAAGAATGGGTAGGCGGTGCAGTAGCTTTTTTTGAACAATAAAAAATACAGCATGATAAAAGGTTTAGAAAGATTTAATTTTTTTTTAAATAAATTAGAACTGCAGCTTCAAGATGCAGCTAAAGACCATAACCCCGCATTGTATTTATACAAAAACGATGCCCGCACTACTTTATTTATGCTGGAAGGGTTAAGCCGACTGTATGAAAAAATACACAACAAGAAAAAGTTTTACAAACTTAGACTGCATTTTAAATTGTTGGAAGACAGCATTGGCAAAATAGATTATTACGATGCGTTTGCACAAAGTTTTTTGGCTCATCCTTTGATACCGGTACATATAAGGCATTACATGGAAGCACAAAGCCGTGAAAAAATACAGGAGCTGAACGAAATTTTATACGATAAAAACTGGATTGGCCCCAATGCTAAACGCTTAAAGAAAATAAAAGCAAGTTTAAAGAAAGCCGACTGGATGCAGCCAAAAGAAGAAATGAAAGCCATCCAAAAATTTTATGAGGATGAAATTGTAGAATTGGAAGCAATGGATGCTTATCAAAAAGGATTTACAGAATTGGAAAACCAGGTGCATGAATACCGAAGAGATTTAAGATGGTTAAGTATTTATCCGCAAGCATTGCAAGGCTGTATTCAAACACTCGATAGCGGGCAAAGCCAGGATGCTTGCAAAGAATTTCTTACCAATGAAATAGTAAACTCCAAATACAATGTGATGCCCGATGCAGGTGATAACAAATGGTTTTTGCTTTTGGAGAAAAATTATTTTTATGCGCTAAGCTGGGCAATAGCAGCACTGGGAAATATAAAAGATAATGGTTTACAGTATTACGCAATTGCAGAAGCTTTGCAGCAAACCGAACACCTGGGGCATGATGATGCTGTAAATAAATCGTTTGAAATATTGGGTGCCGATAAAAACAGTATTCATCAACTACTGGAAGAAGCTACACTCTTCTGCAAAAAAATAGCTGATAGTGAAGTGCTGGATCGATTGGTAATTGGTGTGGCGAAGATTGGGGTATGAGATATGCGTGATGAGTGATGAGCTGNNAAGGTGAGACCTTTGTTTGGGTCGGTACCGAAGGTTATACCCTCGAAGCAAAAGTAAATTGTCCGGGTTGTAACCTTCGGTGCCGACCCTGAATTATTTACAACAGTCTTTTTTTCTTACAAAAAGAAATTTAAAAAATTTCTTTACAGCATTTACAATTGCTAATAATGTATGGCCCATATTCTTTTTTAAAATGCATTAAAAATATTGTACTCCAACCTTAGCAAAGCTCCGTTTTCGCTGGTACGTGGCAGGTTGTTCGCTATCGCAAATCTATACCCCACATCTACCCTCATTCGGCTTTGAATAATAAATTGTACGCTGGGTGCAATGTCAATAAATGTTTTGCCGGTATTAAGATTGGTTTGTCCCAATAGTTCCATCATAAGATTTACATTGGTTTGATTGTAACTGGTATATTCTTTTGGCAACATTAGCCTGCCGGCAGATATTGTGTAAGCCAAAGCATGCCTGCTGCTGTTGCCATACAAAAACTTTTTTCCTCCTGTATTATCGGCTGCATACAAATGCGACAGTGATGCCGATAAAGCAATACGTTTTATAAGCTGTGTGGCTATCAGTCCGGTTTCTACACCACTATTCATTAGTAGTAAATCAATTGCAGGTTGATGAATATGCAGGTTGCTGATGCTGCCCCGCATATAAGCTGCCATTCGAAAATGGCTTTGAACATCATCGGTACTAAAGAAGCGGTACTTGGCATACAAACTTCCGCCGTTTAGTTTGGTACTGCCACTCATATTGCTAATGGCGGCATCAGCTTTTAGCATAAACTTTTTTGAAATACCAATCATTATTTCCGGTATGGTAGCAAAACGGTATTTGTCTGTATTTTTTATATGTGCCAGGTTATTGGTAAGCCTAAAGCCCAGCGACTTTGCCGGCAAATTGCTGGCGGGGTCGGTATAAACATATAGTTCCTGCGCTTTACTGCCAATGCTGAATAGTAGCATTAAAGTTGATAATAATAGTTTCATAATTATGTTCAAATGAATATTTGGGAGTATAGAGGATAATAAAGCTCCATACTCCCAAATTCAAAATTTTTAAAAAAAATTAATTAAATGGTTACATGAAAAATTCTGGAACCTTCTGCCAGGCCTGTTTTTTTACAGCAGGTACCGACCACACCGGTTTTGTAACATTCCATATTGGTAAAAGAATTGTTTTTCTTAAAAATTTTTGCAGAAACATAACCCTTATCTACCACCGAAATGGTTTGTTCGCCATTCAGCTTTTGGCCTGATGCATTTAAGAAATGCAGGTTCATTCCGGCTACATTGTAATGATTGTCTTTTTCAATAACCAAATCGTTGAACTGAATCACCGCTTTTAAATTGGCAACAAAAAAACCGGCATCTTCTACTTTTTTCTTCAACTGGTCGAAGTTTACACTTGCTCCGGGTTTAAAACTGATGTTGAATGTGGAAGTTTTAATATCGCTCATTACTTTTTCTACATAATCGAGCGACTGTAAAGATTTATTAATTGAATTGCTACACATGCTGCAGGTAAGCCCACTTGCTTGCAAACTTACTTTTGTAACCTGTGCCTGTACTGCTACCGAAAATAAAACGGCAGTTATTAAAAATATTTTTTTCACAAATAATAATTTTACAATTAAAAAGATTTACAACATTCGAAAGTAGCTCGGCCGAATGTTGTAATTGATTTGCAATAGGCAAAATTTTCGCCCAGGTTTTATTTACTTTTTTTGCAAAGTGGCATCTGCTTTTTTGGCATCGGCCTTTCTATCGTATTTGCAGCAGCCATGCAATGCATTATAAGCTTTATCGGTTGCTACAAAATCCTGTGTATCGTAACCCGATTTTGCAATGCGCTTTTGTATTTTTTGCGATGAGGTTTTTTTATCGTTAAAACTTACTTGCAGCATTTTGGTTTCTTCGCTCCAATTGGCGGTGGCTGCACCGGCTTTAATGGCCGATTTTTCTATGGTTTCTTTACACATACCACAGTTGCCCCACACTTTAATGATTTGAGATTCTAATTCCTGTGCTGAAGATTTTGTAAAAATACCTAAGCATAAAACGGCTAAAATGGATAATACTTTCATGATTTTTATATTTAATTTTTTATAAATGATTTTATTTCATTACTGTCCGACTAAAAAACTTCAAGTTGGGCTAAAACCCATAAGCGGTGCAGGTTTCAATAGCTGGTTTCAATAGCCCAGGGCTTAAGCCCTGGGCTATTGATTCAAATCTTCTCCCTGTGGGCTTTAGCCCAACTTAATCGGACAATAGTAATTTTTTTTATTGATTACATTAACTAAACAGCATTTCAGTAATGTAGAAGAATAAAGTTAAATGTGATTTTTAATGTTGACCATTGCATTGTCGTACAAGAGTGCGATGCAACGATGTACCACAATGAACAAATGATGGTAGCATTAAATTTATTGTATGCAAAGCAAAACATACCATTACATCTTTCAATGAAAAATGCAACTTACCACACAGTGTAAATTAAATTCTAAAAACCCCGTGAAAAATACGGGCGGGCAATGGGGTAAACCCAGGTGGAGAGTTGCTTTGTACTATTGGCTTTTCGGTAGGTTCGGGCAAATTCCAGGTATATTTGGAAAAAGTTTTTGCAACGATGGCTTCCGCAATAGTAAAGTCTATATTACTTACAGCCTTTTTGTGGCTGTCTTCGAGTTTATAAAATTTGTGATCGTCCTCGCAGCAGCCGCCTTTTTTTTCTTTCATTCCGCATACGCCACAGGTCTCTTTATTGCTGCCATACAGTTCTGTACCGGCATATTCGCCCATACAGTAATGAATTTCCATGGCAATGCCCGATGATACCGTTAAGTACAATAAGGTTAATATGCTGAGGGCAAAATTTTTCACAGGCCCAAAAGTAAATAAATTTTTAAAATGAGCGATAGGGAATGAGTTAAAATTAGCTGCTTGCTATATGATAATAACTATTGGCTTAATGGTTAGAAAGATATTTTGAAGGTAGTATTTGAGAGTTTGAAGCGGTTCGGGTATTGCCGAAGCGGCGGATTATTAGCTCTAAAGTTTAATAGAAGAACAAATGACGAGCCATATACAAATGTTTGACACTATCACTTCTGCAGCCATTTTGGCAATCCCGTGTTAGTGGCAGGCATTCTTGTAAGTCGAATTATTTTTACATAAAGGAATTTTTATACAACTGGTATTATGCCATTTTATTTGTAAAGGCTCTCCAGCATCTTTTATTGTTTCTGTTGAAACAGGTTTACCCGAACCATAATTGATAATTTCGAAAGGATGTTTGTTGATATTGAGCAAAATAATAAGCCTGCTTCCGGCATTAATTTTTTTACTTACAAATCGGGTATTATCAAAATGTATTAATTCTTTTTTGTTGGGTTTAAGAAGTTGTCGTTTAGCGTTGTCTTTTGCAAAACTTGCTCTACCTACATACCTTGTAAGAAAAAAATATTTCCCATTTGGCATTAGTTCATAAATAGCTAACGAAACATCCATATCTTTTTTATTTATGGTTGCCCAAAGATTACCTGAAAATGAGCCGTTAATTGTGAATCCTTCCTGAAAAGGCTCTGTCTTTAAAACCAACCCGTTGCTTACATCAAGGCTATCAAAGATAATTGTTGGTGTATAATAATTATTTTGATTTTCTCTGTCTTTAAAATCTACACTTTGTTTTTGAAATCCTTTTTCCTTTGGTTTAGAAAATGATAGGGTTGTTTTATCAAGATATAAAGTCAATGTATCGTTGTTAATTTTCTCAAGAGTTGGGCTATGTTTCCATTCGTTTGTGCCCATCACTTGATAGTTAACTCTGTCTTTCAACAGTGAAGGCTTTGGCTTGCCTTTTAAAATATAGTCAAGCCAATCGTAAGCCAAATCAATCATGCTAATATTTGCAACGCTATCAATTTCATAACCCATTAAATTTTTGGCAGGTCTGCGTTGACCACCCCAATGGTCATAAGGCCCAATTACAAAATAATGATTAGCATTTTTATTATGCATTGTATGTAGTTTGAAATATTGTATTGCACCTATTTGCGAACCGTCATAATACCCTGTGGTTGATAAGACAGGGATATTTATTTTCGCATATTCTTCTGCTGTTGGTACCGTTGATTTCCAGTAACTATCGTAAGCAGGATGTGATAGCCAATTTTGGAATATTGGATTTGGTTGGCCCCCTAAGCTATCCAAAGTTCTGAAAGAAGCCCCTGAATTAAACCAATCAAAAACCAAATTTCTACTATAAGGTTTATTCTTATAAATATTGTCATTTGACCAATTTAAAATCCCTCCAATTGGAACATTATTCTCCATAGGTGTATCAAAACCAGGCATAACCGCTACTTGCGGTACAATTGTTTTCAAAGCAGGGTGCAAGTTTTTAGTGGTAGCCCATTGTGAAAATCCGGTGTAGCTTCCGCCAAACATTCCAACACTTCCATTGCACCAACTTTGTTTACTTATCCAATCAATGATATCATAAATGTCTGAGCGCTCGTGTTCGTATGGAGCATACTCTTTTAAATTGGTACGAATGCCCCTAGCATAAGCTACAATGCCTACATAATCTCTATCCGCTGAACGCTTTCCAAAAATATTATCACCTGATCCTTGATAATAAGTCGTATAAAATAAAATTGCAGGTAATGGATTAGCGTTTGTCTTTTTACGAACAACGATTGCGGAAATATCAATACCACTTTTTGTTGGAATTAAAACGCTGTCCTTAATTATATATATGCTGTCGGTTGTTGTTGGGTTTTGAGCAAATACTGCATTAAAACTCGTCAACAAAGTGCATATTGTAGTAATTATTAAATGTTTCATTTTTACTATTCTATCTTGTCTGTATAATTATGCAGAATCGTCTGTTTCGCTTACCACTAACCGGTGGCTTGTAGCTCAAAATTAGCGGCCTTAGTTTACAAACCACCACCGAATGCCTAATCTAAAAATCATACCTGCTGTTGGAATGAGCGGAGTAGCGTAATTATTATTTACAAAGCTGAAGCCGTTTTTAAGGTACAGCGTATTGAGGTTTTCGGTACGAATGAAACCGGTAAAGCTTTTAATTCTAAAATGCAGAAAGGCATGTATATCGGGCAGGTTTTTAAGCTTTACTGAATCTTGAGGTACAAACTGCCCCATAATGGGTGAATAATTGTAAGCATCAAATGGAGTAAAATACCTTATCTCGAGCCCTGTGCTTAAATTTAGATTTTTATAAAACTGCCCTTCGTAAGCAATGCGGCTCCTTGTATAAATGAATGGAACTTTTATAGCTGAAGATGCATCGGTTTGCTGCAGGGTGGCATCTACATATAAATTCCACCTGCGATACAGTTTCACTTTTTTGGATGCGGAAACCTGAACTATATTTATGAGTTTACCTGTTTGTGCAGGTGTGTAGTAATTTTCAAAATAAGTATAGTTTGTAATAAGGTGGTTGGCAAATTTTAGCTGAATGAAAGAGTTATTAGCTTCGGCGCCAAATGATACAATGTTTTCTTTTTTAAACGAACCCGGATAGCTGTAGTTGAATGAAGAGCGGCCATCAAAAATAAAAGAAGGCGTTCGATTGCTATTGATGAAGAACAATTTTATTTCGCCCCATTTTTTATTTAAAGTGCGTGCAAGATTTGCCGATGCGCTGTAGTCTCCGGCATTAAACCCCGATGCAAAGAACTCGCCTTTTAAACTGATATCCCATTTTCGGTTGCGGGTTTTATTTCTATACTCTCCATGCAGCTTTACGTTGTAAAAATTTTCGAGTCCGTCTTTTAAATAGCCGCCAATATTTTGTAATGCTACCCCTGCTTCAATAAACTGAGCCGGATTTTTAGCATCGGGGAATTGAATAAGAGAAAAATCATTTTCTACGATTCTCCATCTTTCGTTTACCTGCACTGTATCTCCTCCCTGTAAAAGGGAAATATTGAACCAATCTTTATAGGTAGAAGAGTCGGGTATAATATCTCTAAACCTGTATCTTGATGAGGTATAGCTTATACTATGCTGCAATCTTAGCCTTGGATAAAAAAGATATTCAGTGGTAGAATCGTTGATGGCGATGGAATCTTTTTGACCAAGGTCGAAACTCTGCCTGAGAAAAGTGGTAAAATCTTTGTATTGATTACCGGAATTAATATTTGTAGAAAAAGGGTTTTGCCTAAAGGAACCGGTATTGCCCATAAATACATCCACCCCAAACCTATCTTTAAAATTTGGATTGAGTAAAAAAGAATCGTTTTTAATTCCGCCGTTCTCCGAAGCACGTATGGTATTGTTTACAATCACAAAAAATGCAGCATATCTTTTTTTCTTTCCCTGGTAATTAGAAAAAAAGCGGGCATTGTTGTGGTTATTATTTTGATTGAGAAAAAAGCCCGGTGCATTAATAAGCCTATAGTCGAAGCCGGCATTAAAGCGAGGATTAATGTTTTGAGTATGCTGTGCCATTACCATTTGCTCTTTGCCCGAAGCCAACTGGTAGCCAATCATAGAGAATGGCCTGGTGGTTTTATAAAATTTGGTTTCTTCTAATTTAAACCTATAAACATCAAATGCATGAAAGCCTGCATCGAAACCGGCTTTTGTAAAGGGTGAAAAAATTAATGGGTATGCCGCAGCTCCATTATTGCCTAAATACATATAATGTGCCGGAACCGGAAAATAGGTATTGAAATCGTTTACGGTAGAATCAATACTGTACCGCTTTAAATCGTGGAGATAACGATAGCTAATAGTAATGCTATCTTTTAAATCGTTTCGTTGTTCAAAACCGGGCTGAGTGGCTGTATCACTGGCCTGCCGGCCACCGGAGCGAATGCCGGCATTAAGGGTTTCTCCCAATTCGGTAGCCTTCCTTATTTGGCTAAAGGAAAAGTTATTAAATAACAGAAGCGATAAAATAAAAAAAAATGTACGCATCTTAGCTTACAATGCCGCAATCATTTCTTTAAATATGTGCGTTAATTTAGGTTCTGCTGCATGTGCTGCTTCCAATACTTCTTCGTGTGTGATTACATTATCATCTTCCCTTAATCCCAAGTCGGTAATTACACTCACTGCAAAAACCGGCAACCCCATATGCACGGCAACAATATTTTCCTGTACGGTACTCATGCCCACCGCATCGGCTCCTAAAATATGTATGAGTTTATACTCTGCTTTTGTTTCAAATGTAGGACCGGTTACCGAAATGTAAACTCCTTCTTTTATATCAATATTTGCTGCCGCAGCAATTTCTTTGGCTTTATTAATAAGTGCTTTACTGTAAGGCTCCGTCATATCGGGGAAACGGGTGCCTAATTCTTTTTCGTTTTTACCAATTAATGGGTTGGGTGTAAAAAAACTGATATGATCTTTTATCAGCATTAAATCGCCCACTTTAAAAGCTGGATTAGTACCGCCTGCTGCATTGCTTAAAAACAAAGTTTTAATACCTAAATATTTCATTACCCTTATTGGGAAAACTACATCGTGTGGGTGATAGCCTTCATAATAATGAAAACGGCCACTCATTGCCACTATTTTTTTTCCGCCTAATTCTCCAAATAATAATTTACCACTATGCCCTTCTACCGTACTCACCGGAAAATGTGGAATATCTCCATAAGGAATTTCTTTCTCTACTTTTATTTGTTGGCCAAAATTGCCCAGGCCACTACCTAATACCACGCCGGCTACGGGTGTTTCAACAATAATATTTTTAATATAAGCCGTGGCTTCTTTTATTTTCTCAAGCATTGCAAAAAATTTTATCTAATCTACAAATGTAATTGACAATTGACAATTGACAATGGATAATGGATAATAGATAATTGACAGTGGATAATGAATAATCGAAAAGCTCCCCACTTTCAACTTTCAACTCACCACTATTTTGAACTGCATTACTTATCTTCGCCAAAATTTTAAAGTATATGAATCTTCACGAATACCAGGCTAAAGAGCTGTTGAAAAAATACAATGTTCCGGTTCAGGAAGGAATTGCTTGCGGCACCCCTGCCGAAGCCGAAGAAGCTTACAGGCAAATTCATACTCAATATAGCAGCAAGTTTGCTGTTGTAAAAGCACAAATTCATGCAGGCGGCCGTGGCAAAGGCACCATTCAAGGTAAAGACCAGCGTGGTGTGGCTGTGGGTAAAAATGCAGAAGATGTATTGAATATTTCAAAAAATATTTTGGGTGGTACATTGGTTACCATTCAAACCGGCCCTGCAGGTAAAGTAGTAAGTAAAGTATTGGTGGCGCAGGATGTTTATTACGAAGGACCCAACCCGGTGAAGGAATTTTATTTGTCAATTTTATTGGACAGAACCAAAGGCCAAAATGTAATTATGTACAGTACCGAAGGCGGTATGAATATTGAAGATGTGGCCCACGATACTCCCGAAAAAATATTTAAAGAATGGGTTCACCCAAGTGGAAACCTGCAGGCTTTTCAGGCAAGAAAAATTGCTTTCAATCTTGGCCTTAGCGGCGAAGCCATGAAGAACTGTGTAAAGTTTGTAACCAATTTGTACAATGCTTATGTAGGGCTCGATTGTGGTATGCTGGAAATAAACCCTCTGTTTAAAACCAGCGATGATAAAATAATTGCGGTTGACTGTAAAATGAATGTGGATGATAATGCACTGATGCGCCATCCCGAAGTGGCTGCGCTGAGAGATATTACAGAAGAAGACCCAACCGAAGTAGAAGCAGGCCAGTTCAATTTAAACTTTGTAAAGTTGGATGGAAATGTAGGCTGTATGGTAAATGGCGCAGGCCTTGCCATGGCAACCATGGATATGATTAAATTAAGCGGTGGCGAACCTGCCAACTTTTTAGATGTAGGCGGTACTGCTAATGCTCAAACAGTGGAAGCGGGCTTTAGAATTATTATGAAAGACCCTAAAGTAAAAGCCATCCTCATTAATATATTTGGAGGTATTGTTCGTTGCGACCGTGTGGCGCAAGGTGTAATTGATGCATACAAAAGCATTGGCAATATTAGCATCCCCATTATTGTTCGTTTGCAAGGTACCAATGCCGATGTGGCAAAAAAATTAATTGACGAAAGTGGCCTCCGGGTTCAAAGTGCCATTTTACTGAGCGAAGCTGCCGCACTGGTAAATAAAGCGGTAGCTTAATAATTTTTAATAGTCAACTATTAATTGATAATAAAAAATTCCTTAGCAATGCTAAGGAATTTTTTTTTGAAATATGTTTACCAAAATAGTTGTGAGTTCTTAGTTTGTTTCTCCCATTTGCTTTCGCTTCATCATAATATTTTCTTTAATTCACTAAAAATGTAATGGGCTGTCGCCGGTAAGCGTTTACAGGAGTAGTACCTACTAAAGCGGGTTTCCATTTGGGGCTTAAGGCCATTACTCTTTTAGCTTCTTCTTCAAAACCGTAGCCATGCCGGGTTTCTGCCACTATATCTGTTACAAGGCTGTCTTTGCCAACTACAAATCTCAGAATTACATGATAGATTCCTTTGGGAGCAGTTCCATTTTTAATAACTGCAGGGTTTAAATTCTTTCTTAGAAACCGATTCCAGGCATTTGACCCTCCAACAAATGCTGCCTGCACATCTACCTTATTATAAATTTTATCAGCCTCCTGTGCTTTTGCATTCAAAGCAAAAAGGAATGGAATGGATAATAACAAAACTATTTTTTTCATTAATTACATTTTTGTTGATATAAAAATAAATAAATTGTTTAAAATTTATACTCATCCTATTTCCACAACATGAAATATAGAAATGCCAGCTTGCAAGACCTGCCCGCCATTGTAGAAATTTACAATAGCACCATCGCATCACGGCTGGTAACAGCCGATACAGAACCGGTAAAGGTAGAAAGCAAGCTCAACTGGTTTAAAGAACACAATGAAAGCTCCCGGCCTTTGTGGATGATTGAAGATGATGGCAAAATAATTGGCTGGGTTAGTTTCTCTAATTTTTATGGCAGGCCGGCTTATAATGGCACTGCCGAAATAAGTATATACCTTACTGCCGAAACAAGAGGCAAAGGCCATGGTAAAAAAATNNNNATTAAATGTTAGCAATAAATTTTTCTCCTTTTCCTGTTTTACAAACTGAGCGATTGTTGCTTAGAGAAATAAACGTATCGGATGCTGCACAAATATTTAAACTGAGGAGCAACCCCGTTTCCATGCAATACTTATCGAGGCCGGTAATGAAAAATGAAGAAGAAGCTCAATTATTAATTACCCGAATTAAAGGAGATATTTCAAGTAATACCGGTATCACCTGGGCCATTGCTTTAAAGGAGCAGCCGGAAACGCTCATTGGCACATTTGGTTTTTGGCGAATAGAAAAAGAAAATTACCGGGCAGAAATTGGCTATATGTTTTTGCCCGAATATTTTGGCAAGGGTTATGCAAAAGAGGTAATATTTTGCGGAATAGATTTTGCATTTCATACATTGAATATACATAGCATAGAAGCCAATATTCACCCTGCAAACAAAGCATCAGAGGCAGTGTTGCTCAAAGCTGGTTTTGTACAGGAAGGTTATTTTAAAGAAAACTTTTTCTTCAATGGCAGCTTTTTGGATTCTGTTATTTTTTCGTTGGTAAAAAAATAAAAGAGCTTCACATTTTACTGTAAAGCTCTTTACTTGTAAACAACCAACTTATGCCTACATCATATTTGGCATCAATACACGGTTAATTACATGTATAACCCCATTTTTTTGATTTACATCTTTAATAGTAATCCAGGCTTTATTACCTGCCTCGTCTTTAATTACAATGTTTTTGCCGTCCATCATTGCCCACAATTTTCCGCCGGCAACAGTGGTTAATTCTGCATTGCCATTTCCTTCTTTAATTTTGCGTGCAAGGTCTTTGGAACTCCATTTACCGGCAACCACATGATAGGTAAGAATACCACTGAGTTTCATTTTGTTTTCGGTCATTAAAAGCATGTCAACGGTTCCCTTGGGCAACATATCAAATGCTTCGTTGGTGGGTGCAAATACGGTAAACGGCCCTTCCGATTGCAAGGTTTCTACCAGGCCCGCCGCTTTAACTGCTGCTACCAAAGTAGTATGGTCTTTACTGTGAATGGCATTCTCCACAATATTTTTTGTTGGGTACATAGCAGCGCCGCCTACCATTATCGATTTTTTCATTTGTGCATTTACACTTGTTATGCACATAGAAACCATTGTGCAAAGCACAAAATTTTTAAACATTTTCATAATAAACCTTTTAATAATTTTTTGTAATTGTTTGTTTCAATTACGGCATAAAGGTTTTGTTGGTTTTATGAATCCCCAAAAAAAAATTACTTTTTTACCACATAGGAACATAGAAAAGAAAATTATCTAAGCCTTGATATAAAGAAAAAATAAAACCTATGTGCCTATGTGGTTTTTATTTTTTCACCACATAGACACATAGAAAAGAATGAAAAAATCTTGAAGAAAAATAAAATAAACCTTAATTCATAGAAAAAATAAAAATCTATGTGCCTATGTGGCTTTTACTTTTTTAACCACATAGG
>DEHT01000045.1:0-195 GCA_002352045.1 Chitinophagaceae bacterium UBA2793
ATCCTGGAATAAATTTTCTCCAGGATGGAAAAAATGGGATAAGCTCTTTATGGATTTTTTGAAACCAATGGGTGGTGAAATCATACAGGAACTAAACCCCGAAACAGATGATGTGGTGCTGGACATTGCTTGCGGCACCGGCGAACCGGGGCTTACCATTGCCTCTTTAGTGAGGGATGGAAAAGTAATACTTAC
>DEHT01000045.1:240-18994 GCA_002352045.1 Chitinophagaceae bacterium UBA2793
GTATGGAATGTGCCGGAGAAAAATTTCTGGATTACAGCAATGACGGACACAATCAATAAACATATACAATTACATGTGCCTCCACCAGGCTCACCCGGTATGTTTCGGTGTGGCAAAGAAGGATTAATGGAAGATGTATTGAGGCAGGCAGGATTTAAAAATATTTCTGTAACGGAAGTAAGCTCCAAACTGAATTGCGGTACAGCCGATGTGTACTGGGATGCAATGAATGAAGTGGCTGCGCCGGTAGTGGCCGCACTTGCCAATGCAGATGAGCAACAGAAAGAAAAAATAAAAATGGAAGTGTACCTGGCCATCAACAAAAGATATCCACTGCAACAGATAAAAGTAGATGCCAGCGCATTGGTTATTTACGGAGAAAAATAAAATCAAACCATAATCCTGTCTGCCGACAGGCAGGCATNNTTGGGTTCTGGCGGGGTAATGTGTACCTCTATAGATGTGCTGTATTGAACATGCCAAACGGAACCTCCCGTTTTTATTTTCAAATTCCAGGTGGTGATACGGCTCTTAGCACAGAAAAGTATGATGGCTCATACATTATGGAAGCTAACAGCTTTCGTGGCACTTACAATCTTAATAATGGCAGCCCCAATAAATGGCTTATTGAAGCAGATGATGTTTCCCAGTTAAAGATGACGGGGTTTGTAAGTTCTTATGGCGGGGCTTNNCGGCGCTTCACTTCCTTTTGAATTTAAAAAGCAGCAATGATAAATACCAGGCATTAATCAATCTTTTAATTACTGATTAAATAAAATACAATGACACAATTGATAACGAACCAAAAAAATTATTATGTCGGCTCTTTAATTTTTAGCCTGGCTATTATTCTTCTCTCTATGTATTCCTGCAAGAAAGAAAAAACTGTTGACACAAATTCACCGGCTTATAAAATTGAGCAAAGCGAAAAATTAATTATACCGGCAGAAGTGGATTTGCCGGTAAACCATCCTCATGGCAATACAAGAATAGCAACCTACTATGCCAAAGGGGTTCAGCAATACAAAGCACAATTAAAAACTGGTAGTACTAACGAGTATGAGTGGGCTTTTGTGGCACCCAATGCAGAGTTGTTTGATGCAGCTAATAATAAGATTGGAACGCATAGCGCCGGCCCTGTATGGGTGGTGGCTGCAGCAGGTTCAATTACTGCACAACAATTTACTCCGGCAAGAACAGTAACTACAGATGCCAACAGCATTTCGTGGTTGTTGCTAAAACCTAAAGATGGTACAACACCCACCGGATTATTTGCAGATGTTGATTATATACAGCGTATTGCTACAACCGGCGGCAAAGCCCCTGCAATAGCCCCAACAAATTCATCTGAAACAGCAGACGTTTTTTATACAGCCATTTATCGGTTTAGTAAAAGAAATCCATAAACTATTAATCTGTGAACCATTTTACAATGACAACAAAAATCATAAGCATCACCTGTTTCGTCATACTTACAGCGGTTGCTTGTAAAAAAGAAAAAGCAGATATTAAGTTCACCGCCGAGGGATACTGGACCGGAAAATTATATACATATAATGCTGCCATACTAAATCGAAGTAATGGCACAAGCCGGCTTTATTCCGGAATACTTGGTGAGGATACCGCAGGGGCCCAGGATAAACTGGATGGAAAATATATAAGCACGGGAGATTCGTTTGTAGCAGCATACCCAATTGGTACTAATGATACCGGTTTCCTGAAAGCCTATAAGATAGAGCCGTTGCTAATGTCAGGCGGATTCAGTACCACTACTCTTCCAGGTGCAAATTTCCCTTTTGAGTTTAAAAAAATAAATAAGTAACTATTCAATCATTATAAAAAATTAATTACAATGAGCACAAAACAAATCCAGGGACAATTATGGAGCATTGCTCCACAGTATTGGTCAAATAATTTTGAACCATACTTTTTGCCACTGTACAAAAAAACATTGGAGCAGCTAAACCTTACTGAGGAAGATTCGCTGCTGGATGCAGGTTGTGGCTCCGGCATGTTCAGCCACATGGCCATCGGCACAGGTGCACATGTTACCGGTATGGATGCAGCTTCAGGTCTGTTAACTGTGGCAAGGGAAAGAAATCCCGGCTATAATTTTTTGGAAGAAGACCTGGAAGCTATGCCTTTTACCAATGAGGCTTTCGATTATGTTACAGGGTTCAATTCATTTCAGTATGCCGGAAATTTTTCTGCTGCGCTTGCAGAAGCTAAAAGAGTGTTGAAACCCGATGGCCGCCTGGTTTTAGCTATATGGGATAAACCCGAATACAGCGAAGCAACTAATATCCTCAAGGCAATCGGCACTTTACTGCCACCGCCACCGGCAGGTACACCAGGCCCTTTTGCTTTATCTGAAGATGGAAAAATTGAAAGCATCATTCAATCGCAGGATATGAAATTGTTGTACGCTACAAAAGTAAGCTGCCCTTTTCTATACCATTCACTGGGCGATGCTGTAAATAGTTTTATGAGTACCGGCCCTGCAGCTATTGCCATGAACCATGTACCTAAAAAACAGGTGGAGCAAACCATTGCCACTGCCATGCAGCCTTATCATGTAACAGAAGATTTTTATCACCTGCAAAACAGCTTCTTACTCTTTATCGCAGAAAAATAATTTAAATAATAACCGCCTGCTGCAATAAACAACAAGCAGCAGGCACAAAAATTTTACAATGAAAAAAACATCTTTAAAGATGAACGGGTATCTATTTGCCCCAATGTTCATCGCCATCACAACAATTGCTTTGGTATTTAGCTCTTGCAAAAAAGACAACCATCCATTGCCGCCATCAAAAGCTTCAGTGTATTCCGCAGATGTATTGGACAAATGGATGACCCTGCAAATTCGCCTGATGAAAAATGCAACCGGTATTGCCAACCAGGCTTTCAGCCGCCACCATGCTTATGCAGGTGTGGCTGCTTATGAAGCGTTGCGCCCAGGTCTTCTTGTAAACGACAACTTAGATAACAAATGGAATGGCTTAACCGGTTTGCCGCAGTCAGCACATTGGAACAATTATTATTTACCTGCCAATGTAAATGCCGCTTTAGCAGCCATCAACAGATCGTTTTTTAATAATGCCAAAGCAGATGATATTGCTGCAATAGATTCTTTGGAAAATGCATTGAAGCAGGAATTTCTTACAAAAGCAGATGCTGCCAAAATCAGCAACTCTGAAACTTATGGTAAAGCAGTAGCAACGGCTGTATTTAACTGGGCCGAAACGGATGGTTATAAAAATGCCAATGCACCTTATACGCCATCAACAGAACCAGGCAAATGGAAGCCTACGCCACCTGCCGTAGCATCCACACCATACTGGGGCAATAACCGCACTATTATTATTGGTTCTATCAACAATACAACCGTACCCGGTTTGCCTGCATACTCAACAGACCCTGCATCTCCTTTTTATAAAATGGTTAAGCAGGTATATGATGCATCACAAACATTAACTGATGACCAGAAAGCTATGGCTTTGTTTTGGAGAGATGTACCTGGTGTAACAACACCCGGCCACTGGGTAAGCATTGTGCAGCAGGTAATAAAAAGTAAAAATGCAAAGCTTGATAAAGCAGTACTTGCTTATGCATTAACCGGTATAGCCATCAATGATGTATTCATTCGCAGTTTTCAAATTAAATACCAGGTACTCACGGTAAGGCCTAATACTTATATCCGTGAAGTAATGGGGCATAGTTCCTGGAACTCTTTTATCGGCACGCCGCCGCATCCTGAATATATTTCTAACCATGCGTCCATATCAGTAGCCGGTGCTGCTGTGCTGGAAGAGTTGTTTGGAAAAAACCAGTCATTCACCGACCATACCTATGATTTTATGGGCATGGCTCCAAGAAATTATTCTTCTTATATGGCCATTGGTTTGGAGGCCGGCATTTCAAGACTGTACGCCGGAATTCATTACCAGCCAAGTATTGATGATGGTACAGCGCTGGGTAAAAAAGTGGTAGCAAACATTTTGTCAAAAAATAACTAAGAGGGACGGTTTGATTCATAACAGGGCTTCCCCGGAAATGGGGAAGCCTTTTTAAAATAGATAAATGAAAAATTATGAAACCGAAACAGATAACTTCATTTTGTAAATGCATAAATAATTCATAGTAACAATAAAATGGCAACTTTAAAAAAAATATATTCTTTCGTTGGACTTGCTGTTATTCTTCATTTTTTGATAACAGGTTATTTAATGCAGCAGAATTATTTTTCCATACAACCGCATGACGTGTTGGTAAGAATGATGTTGCGGGCAAACCATATCTATATTTTATTTAGCGGCCTTGTGCTTTTACTTGCAAGCTATTCCCTGCCAAAAGGCAATAAAAACAAACTTTATTTTGTAGCAGCCATCATCATGCTATTGGCAACTGCAGGAATCAATATTGCTTTTTACATTGACCCGATAAAGCATTTACATTCTACGGAACACTTGTTTCATCGAAAACTCACAGGCTTTTCCATTCAGGGTTGTTTGGTTGGAACAGGGCTGCATATAGTACTACTGATTATTAATGACAGATACAACATACACACCCGGGGTAAGTAAGAAAGATGGTTTGAAAATAGCGTTGGCAACGGAACTATAAGAAGTAGTACGATTTTAAAATTATGGAATAGAGCCCCTCCAAATTATAAATCTTAATAAATTAATTTAATGAGTAAACAGGAAAGAAGTCAGTGCATCGCCAATCGTATTCGGGAAGTATTTCTCAATGGGCTTTTGGTTGCTAACACAAATTTACGGGAGCATTTACAGCGTGTAACCTGGAGTGAAGCCACTCAAAAAATTGGTAATTTAAATACCATTGCAGAGTTAGCTTTTCATATTGACTATTATGTTGTTGCCCTGGTATATGCTTTTGAAAACGGGAAATTTGAAAGTAACAATAAAAAGAATTTTGGCCATCCGTTTTTTAATACGGAAGCGGAGTGGAACAAACTGGTAGGCGAAATTTTAAATAACGCAGAGAAGTTTGCAGGTATTGTTGAACAAATGGATGATAATATTTTTGACCAACCCTTTATTCATGAAAAAAACGGTACATATCTCAGGAATATTGAAGCTGTAATTGAACACAGTTATTATCANNCATTAATACTATCGAACTCAAAGATGTACCGGGGCCCGGGAAAGCAGCAGCCGGTTACCTCATTATTAAAATGCTCGCCTGTGGAATTAATTCAGGGGACAAGTTATTTATCAGCGGCGCTTTTCCCCGTGGCATACCCACCAGTAAATACAATATAGCNNATTTATCGTTCTTTAAAACACAGTGATGAAACCATCGGAACATGGAGTGAATATGCCCATTTGCATTATTTGAATTGTATGGTATTGCCAGACAGTGTTAATCCTGAGCTTTACGCAGGTTCCCTGGTTAATATCATTACACCGTATGCTTTTTTAAAACAAGCTGAAGAAGACGGGCACAAGGCATTAATATGTACGGCAGGAAATTCAGCTACCGGTATTGCAATGCTTGGCCTTTGCCACAGGCAGAACTTCCCTATTATTTCAATTGTAAGAACAGAAAAAGGGAAAAAAGAACTGGAAGCCTTAGGTGCCAAAAATATTTTAGTTCAAAGCGAAACTGATTTCAAACATCAACTTCAACAAGCAGCAGAGCAGTTAGGCGCAACAGTAGTTTTTGATGGAGTTGGCGGTACAGTATTGAGCAAGATTGTTGATATTCTTCCGTTCAATACATCCATTTTCTCGTATGGCTTCATAGATAAGGAAACACCCTTCAGCTTTCATACCACCACATTGATGAGGGGCATAACCATTAAAGGCTTTAGTAATTACAGAACGGCAACTGTTCAAGACCCGGTACAACTTGAAGCGGCATTTCAGGATATCAGCGCCATCATAGACCAACCTTTCTTCAGAACAAAAACAGGGGGTCGGTTTAGTTTTGAAAATGTAAAGGAGGCTATTGCTTTTTCGTCCCCGGGAGGAGGTAAAGCTGTTTTGAATATTAGTCCCATTAATTAAGAATAAAAGCAGTTTCTTAGGTATAAATTGCGGCCTCTTCAAATAAAAATATAAGCACAAATTTCATTTTAAATTTTTACTCATTAGTGTCTCTTCAAATCCAACTCCATAATGATAAAAAATACTTGCTTTAATTTTTTTCCAATCATGCTTAAGATAAAATTCGAGGCCTTCAGGAGAAGCTGCTAACTGAAGTTCACTAATATCATTTTGAGAAGCATATTCTTCAATATGTTTCATCAACATTTGGCCGATACCTTTTCTTAAAAATGCAAGTTTTGTATAAAACCCTACAACAAAATTATTGTTTAGCGCAACTGCACCAGCTATTTCACCCTCAATGTCGGCACAAAAAAATACCCATTCTTTAATTTTCTTTTCCGTTTCTTCTATAGAATAATATTTTGTAAAAACAGCCCATTGTTCTTCGTTGTAATGGGGCAATAAAGTTGAGTTGGCATTTTCAAGAATAAGTTTACTCAGATCCTGAGCATCGGACTTTATTGCTCTTCTAATTTTTATATGCTGTATCATATGAGTCTATTGTTATTACTATTCAAAGTAGATATTTGCAAAAGCAGGTAATTTTCATTGAATAAAGATAATTTTTATTTCCTGGCACAATCCACCCTTTAAACTGTCATAAATGCCACTCACAAAAAATTAGACTGTTTTACATCTTTGTGTTGTAAAAATTATTACTCATCTAATACATGACAAAATGAAAAATACAAAAATCATTTTTTGGGTTACAACCGTAATCATCTTTTTAATGGAAGGTGTTATGCTTGCGTTCACATCTCAAACTGAATTAGCAAAAGAAGGAATTCGCCACATGGGCTATCCGGCCTATTTTGGAAATACCCTGGTTGTTTTTAAAGTACTTGGGCATTAGTTCTCATCATTCCACAGGTGCCTGCTAAACTAAAAGAATGGACTTATGCGGATTTGCCTTTACTTTATTATTTGCAGCTATTAGCCATGCCGCCATTGATGGCATAGCCAATTTTCAAACATGGTTACCCATTATTTTCTTGGCAATTCTGTTGCTTTTTTATCGGGCTTATCATAAATTACAATTAAATGAGGCAGGCAATATGCAGGTTGCTTTTAAATAAAAAACATAACCAAATGGCAAAAACAGATTATAAAACCATCAATGAATATCATCAGGCATTTTCAACAGCTATTCAGGAAAGAATGCAGTCATTGCGGTGTATCATTTTTGAAACAATGCCACAGGTTGAAGAAAGTATCAGTTATCAAATTCCCACTTTTAAATACAAGGGTGTTTTGATTCATTATGCTGCGGCAGCAAAACATATTTCGCTTTTGTATCCCTGGAGCGATACTTTTTTGAAAAAATTTGAGAAAGAGTTTAAAGCTTTGAAAGTTTCCCGGTCGGCTATTCAGTTTCCAAATAAGGAGGCATTACCGGTGGGATTTATAAAACAGATTGTAGCATTCAGGAAAAAAGAGAATGAAACTTTGGTTGCAAAATCAAAAAAATAAGGCGCATTAGCACCCTTATCCTGTCGCATCTACCACCTGTGAAAAACAAATTTACCATTCAACTTTATATTATTTAATTCATCACTTCTAAAAAAATAATATTATGTCAACAAACAACGTACAACTACACCGGGTGCTGGCAGCGCCACCCGAAAAAGTGTTTAAAGCATTTTCAGAAGCGGATGCGTATGCAAGCTGGCTACCACCTTATGGCTTTGTTGCCAAAATACAACAGTACGATTTTGTAATCGGCGGACATTACAAAATGTCATTCACCAATTTCACCACAGGTAATGGCCATTCTTTTGGCGGCAAGTTTTTAGAAATAATCCCCAACGAATTAATTAAAGCCACCGATGTATTTGACGACCCCAACCTGCCCGGTGAAATGATTACAACGGTTCATCTTAAAAAAGTTATTTGCGGCACCGAAGTAAACATTACACAAACCGGAATACCTGAAGTAATACCTGCGGAGATGTGTTACCTGGGCTGGCAGGAGTCGTTGGATAAATTAAAAAGATTGGTAGAGCCGAATATACCAGACGCTTAAAATAAGTGAAAATTGATAATGGACAATTGATAATTGATAGTGGAAAGTTGAAAGTGAAGAGTCCATAACTCATAACTTTAATTCTTAATTCCCAATTCTCAATTCGTAATTCAAAATTCTTAACGCAAAAAATTAACATCATGTCAAAACAAGTATTCATCAATCTTCCGGTAAAAGATTTAAAAAAATCAATGGCTTTTTATGAAGCACTTGGCTTTACCAACAACCCACAGTTTACAGACGATAGCGCTGCCTGCATGGTTTGGAGCGATGCCATTTTTGTAATGCTGCTTACGCATGATAAATTCAAACAGTTTATTTCTAAAGATATTATTGACGGTAAAAAACTGGTAGGTTCCATCAATGCATTGTCGCTGGAAAACATTGATGCTGTAAATACTTTTGCAGAAAATGCCATCAAAGCAGGTGGAAAGGAATATGCCGAAGTAAAAGATTATGGCTTTATGCGCCAGCGTTCCATAGAAGATTTAGACGGAAACAATTGGGAACCGTTTTTTATGGACATGAGCAAATTCCCAGGCTAATATTTTCGTTCATTAACTATTAACAATTAAATAATGGCACACAAAAAAATAATGCCCTGCCTTTGGGTAGAAAAAGACGCCAGGAAAGTGGCGAAATATTATTTATCCATTTTTAAAGATGGGAAATTAAAATCATACAAAGCGTATAAAAACACCCCTGAAGCAGGAGGCAATTTTGATATGGCTATGATGAACTTTTTAGGAATGGATTTTCAAATTCTTGCTGCCGGCCCTTTATTCAAATTCAATGAAGCCGTGTCATTCGTTATCACCTGTAAAGACCAGGCGGAAGTAGATTATCACTGGAAAGCCCTCACAAAAAATGGCGGTAGCGAAGGTGTTTGTGGCTGGTGCAAAGATAAATACGGCTTATCGTGGCAAATTGTACCACAACAATATTTCAAATTAGAAAATCACCCAAACAAAGCAAAGCAGCTTTATGCGTTAAAGGCTGTTATGAAGATGAAAAAAATAATTGTTACCGATTTGGAAGAAAAGAAAAAATAAAGATAAACACCATTTATGCATATCTCAGCTTCAACGGCAATTGCGGGGAAGCGATGCAGTTTTATCAAAAATGTTTAGGGGGTATTCTAAGTTTTCAAACTGTAGGCGATGCGCCAAATTCAAAAAAAATGCCCGACAACATAAAGAAGTTTATTCTACATTCAACTTTAAAAAGTAAGAATTTCATTTTGATGGGTTCTGATATGGTGGACGAGCAAGAGCTGATAAAGGGAAATGCAGTATCGCTTATGCAGAATTGTGCAATCAAAAAAGAAATAAGAGAGCAATATAAAATGCTTTCGCAGGGTGGTGTAAAAACGCATCCTTTAATAAAAACTTTTAATGGTGTTTTATTTTGTATGCTAAAGGATAAATTCGGACACAACTGGCTGTTACATTTTAAGAAGGCTTGATAAAATGTTACAAAAGATTTATTTTGTTTTTAGCACTATTAGAAACATAGAAAATTAAAAAAGCATAGAATAAATAGAGTAAGCATATTTATTCATCAGCAGATTGCCGCCCGGGTAATACAGTTTTTTCTATTGGTAGCGGTTTGCCGCAGTTTCTACAGTAGTTGGCATTTGGGTCGTAAATATCTAATCCGCAGGATGAACATTCGCCTACCCGTTTTTGATGATGAAATTTTTGTTCCTCTCTTTCTTTGGTTAGCTCCGCCGTAACAATGCCTGTAGGTATTGCAATTATCGCATAGCCGAGCATCATTATAACAGAAGAAATAAGTTTTCCTAAAGCTGTAACGGGTGTAACATCGCCATAGCCAACAGTGGTAATGGTTACTATTGCCCAATAAATGGAGTGCGGTATAGAATTGAATCCATTTTTACCGCTCTCAACCACATACATTATGGTGCCCAAAATAATTACTAATACCGTCAGCACGCTAAGAAACACAGTAATGCGTTTCAAACTTCTTATCATGGCTTTGCCAAGTATGGCACTTTCGGATAAATAATGCGTAAGCTGATATATCCTGAATATGCGCAACAACCGTATGGCCCTTAACATAACCAATGAACCATATCCCGGGAAGAGGAGGCTTAAATAAAAAGAGGCAATGGATAAAAAATCTACTATACCAAAAAAACTAAAAATATAACCCGCCTTCTTTTTTATTACCCAAATGCGAACAAGGTATTCTATAGTAAATAAAAATATTATTATCCATTCCATTATTTTAAAATAATAGCCATAAGCTTTATTTATCCATGGAACCGATTCTAAAATAAAAATTACAATGCTAATAATAATAGTCCAAAGCAATGCCATGTCGAAAGCACGACCCAGCTTTGTATTGCTTCCAAATACAATTATGGCCAACCAGCGTTTAAAAGCCTGAAGTGTGGTGAAATTATCTATTTTCTTTTCTGCCAAAAGTTATAATATTGTTTGGGTTCAATTTACAAATAAATATGACTTATGAAATATTGAACTCCCAAACGCTCCTATAGTTGCCAAATTTTTCAACATATTCCAAAAATGAATGGTAAAACGGATCGGCACCAATGCAGGCACTATCGCCAATAACAATTAATTGATCTTTAGCACGAGTAATGGCAACATTCATACGGCGATAATCTTTTAAAAATCCAATTTCGTTTTCATCATTGCTACGAACCAATGATATAAAAACATTTTCTTTTTCCTGACCTTGATAACTGTCAACGGTACTGCATTTCAGTTCCGATGGCAGTAAATCTTTTGCCATCAAAACCTGGCCGGAATAGGGTGAAATAAAGGTTGATTTCTCAAGGTTATATGGGTGGTTTGAAATGAGTTGTACAATAATTTTTAGTTCCCCTTCATTTTGCAAACTACTACCGTCGGCTCCGGTGGTTTCATTTAAGCCCGAACCGGCTGTGTCTATAAATGTGATATTAGAATGATCGTTGCTCAATGCAGGTGCATTTTGCAGTTCACCATTATAAAAATATTGATTAGGGAAACCCGCTATCGCCGGTCTCATTCGGTATTGAACATTTAATAAGTGAATGGGGGTGTAGTTTGCTATTGCAACTTCTAAAATAGATTTATTGAATTGCAGCTTGAGTGCCTCCTGGCTCAATACAGTTGGCGGCAATTGAAAATGGTCGCCTGCCAATACAATTTTTTGAGCAAAAGAAAATATGCACCAGGCAAGGGGTTCAAGACATTGGCCTGCTTCGTCCATAATAATTTGTGAGAAGTTTATTTTTTCTATGCCTGCATCATATAATCCAATGGGTGTACCTGCAATAACGGTGGCTTCATCAAATAATTTTTCTTCGTTGTAATGTTGAATTTGTTTTATTTCGGCTCTTATTGCCTTTACTTCTTTGAATAATAAATTACGTTGTTCTCTCTCTGCCTTGCCAAAACTTCTTTTGTATTTCAAGGCCATTCTTCTAAATTCTTCGGCTCTAATTTTAAGTTGTTTTATTTCTTTTTGTTGTTTGCTGTTTTGCAATTTTCCCTCTGTTGTAAAAGGGAAAACTGCATCGTCAATTTTGCCACTATTCCCCACACGGAGTAAATGTATTTGATGCTTCAAAAGACCTTTGCAAATATTGTCAACCGCTGCATTGCTGGGAGCGGTTACTAAAACTTTTTCCCCTCTGGCTACCAGTTGTACAATAGCCTCAGTAAGGGTAGTGGTTTTACCGGTACCAGGCGGGCCATGAACAATGCATATTTCGTTGTTGTAAACTATAGCGTCAACTGCTTGCTGTTGGCTTTGGTTTAAATACCTGTTGAAAAAAGTATAATCTCTTGTAGTTGGTATTGTTTTGTGTGTGCCGGCAGATTCTTTTGAGTTGTGAAATTTTTGAAATAGTTGAAAGAGCCTTTTGTTGTTTTCCAAACCTTTTAATACAAGCTTCATAATGCCGGTGGTTCGGGCATCGGGTGCCAGTTTTATTCCCACCGCATCATCTTCAATCCATTCAGGAAAATCGGGTGCAAACAATCTGAATTCGCCTGTTTTGCCATCTAAGTTTAGCAATATACCCTTTATTGGTTCTTCGTTTTTGCAAAAGCATTCTATGGCTGCATTATCTTTAAATAAGTTTGTTTCTGTCGGAAATGGAAGTCTAAAACTAATTTCGGGGTAATCGGCATAGCCATAACTTTTTCGGGTAACCGAAATGGGGTGAAGGGCAAGTCCTTCGGCTTTTAAACTTTTTAAACTATGTGCTTGGTTAAGTTGGTAGCGATTGGCTTGCTCTTCTTCTTCTAATTGGATACAATGGATGAGCTGTTGAATATGAGGATGCATATTTAAAAGTAAAATGAAAAAGTAAAAATGTATTTTGAACGAATGTTAAAACTAAGTTTTACTTTTTACAAGTTAACTTCTATCAAATCCATTTTTTTTTATAAGCAATATTGATGGCCTGTGCCCGGCTATTTACGTGAAGCTTTTCGTATATATGTGCTGCGTGTTTGCGAACGGTGAGGGGTGATATAAAAAGTTTTTCTCCAATTGCTTTATAGTTTTTGCCACTTACCATTTCTTTTAAAATTTCCATTTCTCGGTCGCTTAGGCCGGCATTGTCTTCACTTATTTTTTCATTTTCTTCCTGTTCTCTGTATGAATGAATGGGTGCCATACGTAGCAATTCCATTGCTTTACGTGCAATGGCTGGGCTCATTGGGATGCCATTAAATTCATATACATTAGTGATTGCATCAATAATATTTACCGCAGAATCTTCTTTTAATAAATACCCGCTTGCACCGGCTTTAATGGCTTCAAAAATTTTATCGTTGTCTTCAAAAATGGTGAGTACAATAAATTTAATGGAAGGGTAGGCGGCAGTAGCCATTGAAATAGTTTCTATACCATCCATTTCTGGCATTTCCAAATCCATCAGCACTACGTCTGGTAATATGGCAGCAGATTTAAGACTGGTTAAAAAGTGTTTTCCGTTATTTGCCTCCATAGCTAATTTAACTTCCTGGTAGGCGGCCAACTTTTCCTTTACAGTTTGCCTGTTTATTGCTTTGTCATCTACAATTGCTATTTTAATTGCCATGCTGTAAAATTGCTCAATTATTCAATTATAAGTAATACTCTTTACCGATTAATTTTTTTTAGATAAATACTGGTGCCGGTTTTATTGTGGTTGTTTGTAATGTTTATTATTGCACCGGCTTCTTTTGCCCGCCATTGCATATTTTCCAGTCCATAGCCCCGGCTGATAGTATTCATGTTAAAGCCCTTGCCATTATCTTCGATAGTGAAACAAAGTAGGGAAGCATGGCTTTCAATTTTAAAAATTATATGTGTAGCTCCGCTGTGTTTTAAAATGTTTTGAAAGGCTTCTTTTAAAATTTTATCAAAGTGAAGAGCTTCGGTTGCAGGCAAATTTTTATCGTCAATAATGTGTTCTTCGGATTCAAATTCTATCGAATCAAAATTCTGAAGCATTTTAATGCAGTAGTTTTTAAAGTTGTCGCTAAATTCTGCAATGGAAATTTCACGGTTGTTTAATACCCAAATGGTTTCTCTAAGGCTGCTAAGGATGTTAACTGCATTGGATTCCATTTTGTTGAGGTCGTCTGATGCTTTGTTTTGCTGTTTTAATTTTTCTACATTCGATAGTAGGGCAGTGGTGTATGCTCCCATGTTATCGTGCAGGTCTCTACTTATTCTACGGCGTTCGTTTTCTACCTGCTGCTGCATTTTAAGTGTAGCAAGTTTTTTTTGATATCGGTGCCGGTTCATGGCTTGCAAAACCAAAAAAAGTATGCCTATAACTGTGGCAATTGCCGATACAATAAACCACCATCTTAAATAAAATGGTGGGGTTATTTTTATGAATATACTTTTTTGAGGAATAGCATTTTTCATAAATGAGTTGCTGCAGGCCATTTCTAAAATATATTTACCCGATGGCAATGCAAGATTAATTTCCCTGTTGCGGCCAAGGTTCTTCCATTCGGAAAATAATCCTTTAACTCTATATTGATAATTGTAATAGTCGCCACTAAAATTTCCTATTGCCGAAACTTTAATTTTTAAACTGTTTTTGGCAAAGGGGAGTTCTATATTTCGTATGTTCCAAAATGCAGTGTCGGTTGAAAGTTTGTTATCGCTGGTACTAATATGTGTTACCAAAAGTTTGGGCGTTTCCAATTGGTTGTTGATAAGGGTGGGATAGAAGCTGTTTAGTCCTTTAATTCCTCCAAAAAAAAGTTGTCCATCTTCGGTTTTTGCTGCAGCCCCATAGTTAAATTCATCGCTCTGTAGTCCATCCGATTTAGTTAGATTTAAAATATTTCCTTCTTTACTTATTCTGCTTATTCCTTTATTGTGGCTACACCAAATATCGCCGGTATTATCTAACACTAATCCATAAATATATTCGTCGGCCATTCCTGCGTCCTTATTATAGGTATTGAGCAATTTGGCATTTTTATCAAATTCAAATATTCCCTTTATGGTTCCTATTAGCCAATTGGTATTTCTCCGTTGTAAAACCAAACGACCTGCCTGGTCGAGAGAAAGTTGCCGAATACATTTAGTGAAATATGGGTTAGCTGTAATGCTTTCAATGTTTTGATGCTGAAGCTTGATGTTTCCCATTGCTTCCATTTGTACTCGATCCTCAACGGTGGCAAAGGATATATTCAATTGGTTCTGCTGCCATTTTATTTTTGTAGTGTTTAAATTAGATGAAGAGTATAATAATTCACCCGGCTTTAATTGTATGATTTCCTGGTAATAACCTATGCTTTTAAAAGTTGGTATTGAAACTGGTTTTATGGTATGTGTTTTAATATTAATGATATATTGTTCGGGTTGCGAAAAAGCAAAAACAAGGTAATGGTACTGATCTAATTGTCCAATGCTGGTGATAATAGTACCTGCTTCGGTATTGGCTCGTTTTAATGGAAATTGTTTTATAAGGTTGCCGATGGTATCGTAAAGCAATAATCCTTTTCCATAAGTTCCGGCAAGAATGCAGTTGGCACTTTTATTTACCATAAAACATTTTATAAAATCGGCATCCTCTATATTATTGCCAATTAAATGAATGGGCTGTGTTTTAAATGATATTTTAATAAGCCCATTGAGGTTGGATGATACCCAAAGATTCCCCATTTTATCAAAGTAACCATTTTTATAATAGCCGTTGTCAATAAGATTTTTTCCATTTAGCGAAACAATTTTATTTGTAAACTGTTTTTCCAATACATGGAAAATCCAAAGTTCATTGTCGAGTAAAAACAAAATTTCGTTTTTGTTCTTTGATATTAGTTTAAGTTCTTTGTTGTAGGCCAATAGTTTTCCATTGGTTGGATATTGTATAAGATTACTGGTATCACCATTTAGCAGGTTGTATAGAACAATGCCCGAAGTTTGAATTAAAATAAGCAAACTATCATTTATCAACTGTGCATTTTGCACATATTTTTTATTTTGAAGAGAGATAAAATGTGTTGGTTGATTATTAAAAAATTGAACTAATATGCCGTTGTTTTTTGAGGTTGCCAGGTAATTATGAGGTAGGCTTTTTGAAAATTGATGAAATAGAATGTCGGTATTTGAATTAAAGGTTGCAATTTTTTTTGTAAGCCTGTTTACCGAAAAACTATTACGGTCTGACCTGAATATTAAGTCAAATTCTTTTACCGCAACCAGATTAAAAACTTCCTTTCTATTACCGGGGATAATATCTATAAAATGACTAAAACTATGTGTAGTGGGATTATATATCGAATAGCCTTTATTGTAAACAATCCAAATTTCTTCTTCGGGTGAACGATACAGTTGTGAAAAAACATTTCCGGGTATTTGGTGAATACTATTTCCATGTGGAATTTTATTGTATTCACTTCCATCAAACCAGTAAAGGTTGTTTTCACTTAGTAGCCATAGAAGCCCGGTACTGTCTTCTACTAAATCAATTATTAGTTTATCGGTAAGCCCAAGATTTTCATCTATTACAGTATGCTTTTGCCTTAATTCCTGTGAAAATGTAGCACAAGCCTGGCAGGTAAGCAATGTTGTAAGCAGTATTATTTTTCGAAGTAGCACTACCAAAAATAAGCTTTGTAGGCTTATTTATTTCCATTTCTGGCTGTTTTACACTGTTATAATTATTTTTTTTGCGAGGATTATACTTTAATGAAAAAAGCAGCGTTGTAACTTTTACAAAACCTTACATTTACTCTAAACCAGGTTTTTGAAGCAGCCATTTCTGGCTGTTTTTTTTTGAATCATTTTCTTTTCATTCAATTTTCTTTGGTTTAGTTTTGTGTTTTTTACATTAGATTTTTTAAAAGAGTGCCGTTTGTAAAGTGTAGCGGTATTAACTTTGAGTGAAAGAAAAAACTTATGAAGTTTACAGATGCCAGTATAAAAATAGCGGACACAACAGATGTACCAGAATTAGTAAATCTTCTAAATACAGCATACAGGGGTGAGTCTTCTAAAAGAGGATGGACAACAGAAGCCGGTTTAATTGACGGAGAAGTAAGAACAGATGAAACTTCTTTGCTAAAACTTATCAATAAGCAGGGTAGTGTAATGCTGAAATTTTGTAACAATGACAATAAAATTGTGGGTTGTGTAAATCTGCAAATTCAGGAAAATAAAGTTTACCTGGGTATGTTTAGTGTTTCTCCCGCTTTGCAGGGAGCCGGTATTGGTAAAAGAATTTTGAAGATGGCGGAGGAATATGCTTTATACAATTACATACCGGTTATTTTCATGGTTGTAATATCGGTTAGAAAAGAACTAATTGATTGGTACCTGCGCCATGGATATACCGATACCGGAAAAAAAATACCTTTTGACGAGGATGGCCTTAGTGGAAATCATTTACAGCCTTTGGAGTTTTGTGTACTGGAAAAATCATTGAAACAATAATAAAAATATTTATGTAACCTTACTTTTTTGAATGGGAGATGGCTAAACAGTACAGTTTAACTCAATTATTGCAGCATACTCAATGCCCATACATTGTAATTTGTTTTGTTGAATGCTTGGTTGAAACTGTTCACTAAAATTCAACATACATATCACCTCGTTTTGAATTGTTGGGTTTATTAAAATTGAATAGTTGCATTGCCCCCAACCGGAAAAGCCTGGCAACATAAAATTCGGCCGTTTGTAACTTCTTCATCCACCAATACTTCGTTGTAAGCCATCCATATTTTTCCTTTGGTACAGGTAGCTGCACAACTTCCGCACCTGCCTGCCTCACAACTATATGGCAGAATAATGCCTTTTTGTTTTGCTGCAGATGAAATGCTTAAAGGGTATTGTACATTGAATGTATAAATAGTATTGTTGATGAATATGGTTACTTCATGTACATCCGTATCGGGTGGCGTAGGAATAATAAGCTTAGGTAAGGGATTAAAATCTTCTTTTATAATTTGCGTTTGNNATATTGCTGAAGCAATTGTGATAGCAGCCAATGACTCATGCGACTTTCCATTACATTATTGCGGTTGCTAAAAAGAAATTTTATTATAAAACGGTTGTGGTTTTGCTGCTGCATCACTTCCAGTTCTTTTAAAAAAATTGTATCATTTTCGCTACGGTTGCTATAAAATAAAACGATGCGCTGATGCTGTATTGCCAGTATTTCCTTTATTAAAGCCATGCAAGGAGTAATGCCGCTGCCGGCAACCAAAAAACAAATACTATCAAATTCATCTACATTTTTTGGCAGTATAAAAAAACCACTAATACCAGTAGATTGAAGGAAGTCGCCAGCTTTTGCCTGATATACCAACTGCCTGGAAAATTCTCCGTTGTCTATTTTTTTAATGGTAATTTGTAAAGGCTCATTCATGGCGCTGGAAGAAGATATGGAGTAGGATCTTCTTTTTTCTCCATAGTCTGTTTCAAAATACAGGGTTATAAATTGCCCGGCTTTGTAAATGGGTTGCCAGCCATCTAAAGGCAATAATATTAGAGAAACGGCTTCATCTGTTTCTTTTATTATTTGATGAATGAGTAATTTTTTTAGTATGGAGTTTGTTGATGAATACATAGTTTCTATTAAAATTAATGAATATGATTTTACGAAAGCTATCTTTGCGCCATTCTAATTAATATGGCTTTTTTAACTGTTGAAAATATTTCCGGTTATAATGAAGGACGACTTATAGTTGACAATGTTTCCTTTGAACAGCAACCCGGAGAAAATATTGCTATTGCCGGAGAAACAGGTTCCGGCAAAACAAGCTTGCTTAAAATGATTGCTGGCTTAATGCAGCCCTCCAGTGGAAATATCTTCTTAAAAAATAGTAGAGTTGCAGGCCCCGATGAACAATTAATTGCGGGACATAAAAAAATTGCTTTCCTGAGCCAGCATTTTGAATTACGAAATAATTACNNTGTGATATCGGGCATTTACTCAAGCGATGGAGCGATGAGCTTTCCGGTGGCGAAAAACAAAGAATATCCCTGGCAAGATTATTAACCGGTTCACCCGATATACTTTTACTCGACGAGCCTTTTTCTAATTTAGATATGCTGCATAAGCAACAAATGAAAGCTGTGATTGAAGCAGTACAAAACGAAACAGTGGTTTCCTGCATATTGGTTTCACATGATGCATTAGACATTTTATCCTGGGCAC
>DEHT01000069.1 GCA_002352045.1 Chitinophagaceae bacterium UBA2793
GGCTATTGATTTCTGCATTGGTTGCTTATGGATTATCCACAATTTTAGGCGGCATTGAATTTATCAAATTTAAAGATGCACTGGTATTTGCATTGGTATTGGCCTTTTTAAATGCCCTGGTAAAACCACTTTTAATTTTATTTACTTTACCGGCAACCATACTTACCCTTGGTTTGTTTTTGTTTGTAATTAATGCCGGCATTATTTTAATAGCCGATTATTTTATTGACGGCATAAAAGTGAATGGATTTTGGTGGGCACTTTTATTTAGCTTTCTTCTTTCTTTTATTTCAAGTTTTGCATACTCCCTGGTGGAAAAAAATGATAGATAAAACATGATACGTATTTTAATGTTCCTGGCATTGCTCTTAAGCATTATTTCCTGCAAGCAAAAAAATCAATTTTTAATCATAGGCACTTATACCAATTCCGGAAGCGAAGGCATATATGTATATGAATTTTCCGGAGCCGACAGCAGTGCGTCTTTTGTAAGCAGCATTCAAACTTCCAATCCTTCTTTTATTGTTCCATCGGCAGATGGAAATTTTTTATATGCAGTAAACGAAGACGCCGACAGCAGCGGTAAAGGAGGTGGAGTAAGCTCTTTTTCTTTTGATAAAAATAATGGAGAACTTACGTTCATCAACAAACGCTCATCAGAAGGCAACCATCCCTGCCATTTGGCCCTGGATGCAACAGGCCAATGGTTAACAGCAGGTAATTACAGCACAGGCAATTGGGCTATTTTTCCTGTTTCAAATAATGGTGCAATAGATTCGGTGCAGCAAATTTTGCAGCATCATGGAAAAAGCCTTGATAGCAATCAACAAAAGGCACCTCATGTACATCAAACCGTTTTTAGCAGCAACAATAAATATCTGTATGTGCCCGACCTTGGTATTGACCAGGTAATGATTTACCGCTTTGATGCTTCCAAAGGAAATGCGGCTCCTGCATGGCAACCATTTGCATTGAGCAAAGCAGGGTCTGGACCAAGGCATATTGCCTTTCACCCCAATAATAAATATGCTTACCTCATTGAAGAAATAACCGGAAGCATCAATGTGTTTTCTTATAACAGTGGGGATGGTGCTTTAAAATCCATTCAACAAATACCTACTACCTACAAAGATTTTAAAGGCCTTGCAGGCAGCTCCGAAATTCAAATTTCATCAGACGGAAAATTTTTGTATGCAGGCAACAGGATAGATGCCAACAATATTGCTATTTTTAGTATTGATGCCAACAATGGAACCCTGCATTTTATTAAAACCCAAAGCAGCTTAGGCAAGGCTCCCCGCTATTTTTGTATAGACCCCTCGGGAAAATTTTTATTGGTTGCCAACCAGCAGAGCGATGAAATTGTAATTTTTAGCCGGGATGAAAAAACGGGTTTATTAAAAGATACAGGGAAAAGAATTGGGGTGAAAAAACCGGTGTGTATGCAATGGGTGAAAAAATAATGCTCACTTTTTGAACACTGTAAACGAAAAAGCACAATCAACCGCCGTACCCGAAAGGTTGAATGTATCTACATATAAAATACCGCCACCACCATTTACTACTGCAATTATGGCGTTGGTGGTAATAGGAGATGCCGTTGCATGATGTGTGGTAATAGCATAGGTTTCTCCAGAAATATTTATATTATACTTTCCGGTGCTTACTCTTGTTACACTAAAGTTATCTGTACTTGCTGAGGTATAAATGGCCCCGGTGCTGGAAACATTTCCATAGCAAATGGCAGCTAAGTTTGCTGTGCCTGTAGCGGGCCTGATAAGCTCTCCGGTTAATTTTACATTGCCTGCTACTTCCAGTTTTTCGGAAGGAGCTGTATTTCCTATGCCTACATTTCCGGCACCCGTAACGGTAAGTTTTGTGCCGCTTTGCATACCAATATTAAGGTGGCTGGCGGCATCGGTAGAAAGTATTTCTCCCGATATTGCCCAGTGTTTAGACAGAAATCCTGCATTTCTAAATCGAAGGCTTGGCATTTCAGTTGTGGAAGAATCATGAAGCAGCAAAGTAGGATTAGAAGAGCTGGCCCGATGGTTTATTTGCAGCTTTGCAACCGGAAAATAATTGCCGCCCATTGCCGCCATACCATTCGGAGCAAAAAAAAGTAGCGGATACTCTTCGTATGTACTACGATTATATCGGGATATACTAAAATGCTGGCTTCCCGTTTCATTTAATGCCGACAACTCAATTTCGTTCGGATAATTTGAATTGGTAAATATTAATCTGGATGAGGCTCCGTTTACATATCCGCCAGACCTCATTCCGGTAGCCATAATATTTAGTTGGGGCGAATCAAAATGCCTTGCATATTTATTTGCTATGGTAAGCACACTTGGCCTTAGTCCCAAAAAAGAAGCATCGCCCATTCCAATATAGTTATTGTTTACCATCACTGCAGAATCGTTGTACTGTGACTTTATCAATAAGGAGGGCTCAAAAGAATCTGGTTTAATGGTAAGCTTTGCACCCGGATTGGTTTCATTTATGCCCACATTTTGAGCAATGAGACCTGGGCTGCTCAATAAAATAATTGATATCCATAAAATACTTTTCATACAAAAAAGTTTGTTTCTCTAAATTAAAATGAGAGGGAGCTTGAAACAATTACACTTTTGGGTGATAAAATAAAACTACTGCCAGATGCTTTCTTTGTTTTTCACTTTAAAAAATAGAACTTGCAGCCATGCAATTTTTACGTAAAGACCTATCTGCCGATAAATTAAAAGAACTCTACAAATCTATTCTACTGCCTCGCATGATTGAAGAAAAAATGCTGGTATTATTAAGGCAGGGAAAAATAAGTAAATGGTTTAGTGGCATTGGGCANNCTCCACAGAAACCTGGCAGTATTTACCGGAAGAAAAATGCCATTGAGCAAATTGTTTATGCAATGGCAAGGCAATAAAGAAGGCTATAGCAAAGGAAGAGAAAGAAGTTTTCATTTTGGCAGCAGCGANNCCCGTAATTTTTGTGGTAGAAAATAATGGTTATGGATTAAGCACTCCTGTAAATGAACAATACCGATGCAATAGTTTAGTGGATAAAGCCATTGGATATGGAATGGAAGGAATACAAATTGATGGCAACAATATTTTAACCGTTTACGACACCATAAAAGGAGTAAAAGAATATTGTATTAAACATCAAAAACCCTATTTAATAGAGTGCATGACTTTTAGAATGCGTGGGCATGAAGAAGCCAGTGGCGTAAAATATGTACCGCCACATTTATTTGAAGACTGGAGNNAAAAATTACATTGAAGCTGAGTTAAGCATTGCCTACAATGCAGGCAAAATTATTCCTGATACAAAGGAAGAAGTTGCAGATGTATATGCTCCGCATAAATATTTGTATTTAAAAGAAGCCGAATCTTTTGCTCCATCACTGGATGCCGGAACTAAATTCATACAGGCTATTAGCGATGGTTTGAAACAATCTATGCAAAAGCATCCCAACCTTATTTTAATGGGCCAGGATATTGCAGAATATGGCGGAGCTTTTAAGGTAACCGAAGGCTTTGTAAGGGAGTTTGGTAAAGAACGGGTACGCAATACACCGCTTTGTGAAAGTGCTATTGTTGGCACTGCATTGGGTCTTAGTTTGGAGGGTTATAAAGCCATGATGGAAATGCAGTTTGCCGACTTTGTTACCGTAGGCTTTAATCAAATTATCAACAACCTTGCAAAAATTCATTACCGATGGGGGCAAAATGCCGATGTGGTGATTCGGATGCCCACCGGCGGCGGCGTAGGCGCAGGGCCATTTCACAGCCAAAGCAATGAAGCATGGTTTGCTCATACTCCCGGATTGAAAGTGGTATATCCTTCCACACCTTCCGATGCAAAGGGTTTATTAATTGCTGCCATTAACGACCCCAACCCGGTAATATTTTTTGAACACAAAGCTTTGTATAGAAGTATCAGCGGGCATGTACCCAATGAATATTATGAAATAGAAATTGGTAAAGCCAGGCAGGTAAGGCGGGGAACCGATATCTGCATTATTACTTATGGCTCAGGTGTACATTGGGCATTGGAGTATGCAGATAACAACCCCAATGTATCTGTTGATATTTTAGACTTGCGTAGTTTGTTGCCATTGGATTATACCGCCATTCAACAATCGGTAGAAAGAACGGGCAAGGTGTTGGTATTGCATGAAGATACTTTAACAGGAGGTATAGGTGGCGAAATTGCTGCATGGATTGCAGAGCATTGCTTTGATAAATTAGACGCACCGGTAAAACGCTGTGCCAGCCTCGATACGCCCATTCCTTTTAATATTGAGCTGGAAAAAAATTTTATGGCTTACAGTAGATTAAACGAAGCAATAGATAGTTTGCTGAACTATTAGTTGATAGCACTGTTGTGCTTTATCAACTGTCCTTCTTTATACAGGGGAAGCACAGGAGAGCCATCGGCTGTTAAGCAAAAGCGTATATCTTTTTCCAACCCATAATTGGTTAGGCGATGATAATGCGATGCATCCCTGGCTTTCATAAACTCATACAAATCGGGTTGTGCACTTTGGTATAAGGTATCTGCCACTTGTGAGGAGTCGCACATTATTTGAAAAGAATCTTTCAAGCGATTAATAACTGCACCTGCAAACAAAGTATCTTCAATATTCACTTTATCTTTCCAGGCGGCGCAGGCCAGTACCACATTTTTGTTTTGCTGTTGAAGATAATCGCATACTGCAGATAAATTTGGAAACGAGCCGGTAATAATTTCCGGCGCTCCTTTTTCTAATGCCATATGCAATAGTTTGGTTCCATTGGTGGTAGTTAGCACTAAAGTTTTTGCTTTTATAAAATCTTCGGGGTATTCAAAAGGAGAGTTACCGTATTGAAGCCCTTCTGCTACCTGCCCGTCTCTTTCGCCGGCGGTAATGGCTTCAATTTGTTTGCCAATTCTTATACACTCTGCCACACTATCAACCGGCACTATGGCTTTTGCACCATTGTGCAATGCCGTGGCAATGGTACTGGTGGCTCTTAGCACATCAATAATTACCACAATGCTGTTGGTTAAATCAAACAATTGTAATAAAGCAGGAGATAAGCAGGTATAAAGGGAGGGTTTAGTGTTGGTAGTCATTTGCGTTTAATATTTTCTTCCATTCGCCCGATTCGGCATATTGTTTAATGATGTAATTTCTCCTGAGTAAAAACTTTGTGATGTATTTTTTTAAAAAAAGGGCCATTACCATTTTCCCAATAATGCCATAAGGTGCTTCTAAAATTAATACATCTTTCATAAACACTTTCCCTTTTTTCTCTACAAAAAAATGCTCATGCTTAAATGTTTTAAAATCACCGGCCAGCATTTCATCTTTAAAATAATGATAAGGCTGCATAGCAGAAATTACAGACTTAAATGTTCTTGTTTTAAACAAATGTTTTGCCTGCCAGGTTACTGTTTCGTTTTTTTGAATAAGGCCTGTGATGGTTCCTACAATTGCTTTTTCGTTGCTGCCTTTGGTAGAAATCATGTGCATGTCTATGCTTCGGCACAAATCAAAAACAATGGGTAAAGCAGCATTAATTTCTACAGCAATACAAATGCGGGCCAAAGGATATATGTTTTAATTATGCAAAAGGAAGTTTTACAATTTTTGCTTTTACCGGGCTGTTGCGAATCCAAATATTAATTTCGGAACCAATGCCGGCGTTACTGCTTTTTACATAGCCCATTCCAATTGCTTTACCAAGTGTAGGCGACTGAGTGCCGGAAGTTACATTTCCAATTGTTTCTCCGGCATCGTTTTTTATTTCGTAGCCATGGCGGGCAATACCCCTGTCAATGAGTTCAAAACCTATCAATTTTTTAGACGGGCCATCGCTTTTTTGTTTTTCAAAAATGGCTTTGGAGGTAAAGTCTTTGGTGAATTTGGTTATCCAACCCAGCCCGGCTTCTATAGGCGATGTGGTATCGTCAATATCGTTTCCATATAAGCAAAAACCCATTTCTAATCGAAGGGTATCTCTTGCACCCAGGCCAATGGGTTTAATGCCTGCTGCTGCACCTGCCGTAAAAATCGCATCCCATATTTTGTTGGCATTATCGTTGGTATCTTCAAAATAAATTTCCACTCCACCTGCACCGGTATAACCCGTTGCACTTATCAATACATTTTCTACACCTGCAAATGTACCCTTGGTAAATGTGTAATATTTTAAATTCAGCACATCCAATTCCGTAAGAGTTTGAATAACTTTTGTGGCATTGGGGCCTTGTACAGCAAGCAAACCCGTTTTGTGTGAAATGTTGTGCATTTCTACATTGTTAACATTACGGTCGCTAATCCATTTCCAATCTTTATCAATATTGCCTGCGTTTACCACCAGCATATACACATTGTTTTCCTCAATACAATACACTAATAAATCATCTACAATTCCACCTTGTTCATTAGGTAAGCAACTATATTGTACTTTTCCGTTGGTAAGTTTTGAAGCATCGTTACTGGTTAAGCGTTGAATTAACTCTAATGCTTGCGGGCCTTTTAACATAAATTCTCCCATGTGACTCACATCAAACACACCTACTGCGTTTCTTACGGTAGCGTGTTCATCATTAATGCCGCTGTAAGAAATGGGCATATTAAAACCGGCAAAGTCGGCCATTTTTGCACCCAATGCAATATGTTTTTGTGTGAAAGGAGTTTGCTTCATTTTGATAAAATTTTGGAAGCAAAAGTAAGCCAAAAGGGTTTAACATTAAACTTCATTGTATTTAGCATTGAGCATGTTTTATTTTGTTGGCCATTAGTTAATAAATAAAAAAAGTCCCACCAAATGGCGGGACCGTTGTTTGCTTCAACTTCAACTCAACTATTGAAACATTGTTACCTGCTTAGTATGGAAACCAATACAGGATTATAATTTGGTAGCACTACTTCATTGTTGATGGATGAAGATGTTGGCTTATTTTCTTTGTTTTCCCTCAATTTTCTAAACTCTTCGTCAAGCTTTTCTTTTACTTTCTGCAGAGAGTCTTCTTTCTTTTGTATTTCGGTATTTCTTTTTTCTACAATAGAATCTACAGCCTTTTCGTGGCGATCTTTTTCATACCGGTAGTCTGCATCGTCTTCAATTCTTACGCCATTCTCATCTATTGTAATGGTACTGCTTCCCCTTTTTTTTCTCTTGCGTTCGTTTTTCCATTCGTTTGCAGGCTCGCCTTCCAAATCGTATAAACCATCTGCTTTCATTATATAAGTTTTATCTCTATCCCAACCTTCCTCCACATCGTCCATTTCTATTCTCCAATCGTTGCCCCATGGGCCATCCATTTGAATTTCGTTGCCCCAGCCTACGCTTTCATCAACTTTAATTTTTTTACCTACCGGAACAAATATGGTTACAATTACCCTTTGGTTTCTAAACTTATCCGATTTGTTGATGGCGATGCCTCTATCCAATACCAACAGTGAATCCATTTGAATTACATTGTAATCAATTTTAGATGTAAGATGGTTAGCGTCCGATTTATTGTAACCATTACTTAACCTTAGCATGGTAACTTTAAAACTATCGTTGGGCGACTTTACAATTTCTACACTTACATTTCTCACAAAGGCAGTGTCTTCTGTTAGTGCATCAAAAGGGCGCAATTGAAACCATTCTCTGCGGCGGTATTTTTTTTCGGGAGTAAGGGTAGTAACTTCTAAACTATTTACCGATGGATTGGTTAATTCTACCGTTTCTTCATTAATAGTATTTACACTTCTAAAATCTTTGCCTACCGAAGTTATAAGCCCGATAAAGCAGAATAATCCTAACACCCACATTGCAATAAAACTGCTACGCAACCATTTGCGGTTCGATTTTATTTTTGCTATTCTGCGAATTACCCAGGTGATGATTCCAATTATGGGAACAGCAATAAAGAATATAAGCGTACCCCAAGCAAATGCATTTTGCCAACCGTCTTTTAATAAAAAGTCTTTAGCAGGGAAAAGGCCAATGGCTAATGTGCCAAAGAAAAACAATGCTGCTATTAACCCTATAATTACAGAGCCAATAATAAAATAAGCAAATACTTTAAAGAGTAATGCAATGATGTCGCCAAAAGAGCTGCGGCCTTTACGGGCAACCTGACTAATATCTGATCCTAATGCCTGGGCTTTTTCTGTAGCAAATGTTTTTGCTTCGCTGCCCATTTTTTCTGCACGATGCTGTACCCCTTTCATCTCTTCCATTACTGAATTTTTAATGGAATTCATATCTACTTTTTCGCCTTTCATTTCCAATTTTTCGGTAGTAGATAATGCTTCGGGAATAACTAACCACAGAATGATATAAGCTATTAAAGCACCGGGGCTAAAGCTGAAGCCAAAGGGAAAGTCGCCCCAATGACCCCAATTAGATACAAAAGATAAGAAGGGCAATAAAAACAACACCCTCGGTATCCATACATTTATTCCAAAATAATTACCAATGCCACTACATACACCGGCTATAATTTTATCATCGGTATCTCGGTATAGTTTTTTTTTAGTGCTGCCGATTTCAATACTGGCAGAGCTTGGTACAGCAACCCATAATATAATATAAGGTAGCAAACCAAATCCAAAAGCAAAAAACAGGATAAGGAAAATAATACGAATAATTAAAACATCGGTATTAAAGTAATTGGCTAATCCACTACAAACGCCACCAATCCATTTATCGTTTTCGTTTCGGAAAAGGCGTTTGGGCCCTGCCGTTTGCTGAGTGCCGGCATTGGCTTGTTGTGTATTATCATTACTATTTGCCGAAGTAGCAGCAGTGGAAGATTGCTCGCCGGCTTCAGTTTCAAAATCTTCGGGGCGGCCCATACTTTTAATAATGGCATTTACATCATCATCGGTAATGCAGGTGGCGCCTTTTTTTAATCGTTCCTGAAATAGTTCACCAATACGGCTTTCTATATCATTTATTATTTCGTCTTTTCCTTCCTCGTGGGCAAAGTGCCTGTTAAGGCTATCGGTATATTGCTTTAAAAGGTCAAAAGCAGTTACTTCTATTGGAACCACTCTGCCCTGGAAGTTGATATTTATTACTTGTTTCATGGCTAAATTTTGTTTCGGTTTTTGTTGAGTTGATTGGCCGAAAAATATTGGCTATACTTTAAAGGCCCTGTTAAGTGTTTACAGTGAGTGCTTCTACTGCGTTGGCAAGCTCATTCCAGGTAGCTTCCAATTCATTGTAAAAAGCAGCTCCTTTTTCTGTGAGTGAAAAATATTTTCGTGGCGGACCACTGTTGCTTTCTACCCAACGGTAAGTAAGCAGTTCTGCGTTTTTAAGCCGGGTGAGCAAGGGATACAATGTACCCTCAAAAATATTGAGGTTGGCTGCCCGCATTTTATCAATGATGTCCGATGGGTAAGCTTCCCCTTGTTTTATCACCGATAAGATGCAAAATTCCAATACTCCTTTACGCATCTGGCTCGCTGTGTTATCAATGTTCATGGCTTTACTGTTTTACCTTTCTACTTTCCCCTTCTGCAGTAAGAGGAATAATTAAGGTTGATTTCAAAAAATTATTCATGGCTATACTTTTGTCGGCGGGAATCATTTTGAGTGGTTTGGTTTTCCGGAACCTATTTCCACATTTCAAATTTTCCCTTTGACAACACAAACATAGACATTATTTGGTACTATGCAAAACATAATACCATTTATTTTAAAGTAGTAGTTTATATGGTAGATGCTTGTGAAGGCTAAAAGTGAGTGTTTACAAGCATTTTAGAAGATTTCCGTTTGTTTCGGCCTGTTATAATTTGTTATAAATGGTAAATACGTGTGATGATCGGCTTTCTAAAAAATATTGATTGTCAGTATATGTTAAATTATATATAAGTTATAGGTTTGCAATAAATTACATGAAACAAATGGAGGGCAAGTATGTCAAAGTTTCAATAAAATATTAACCATGAAAAAAATTTTACTCCTATTAGCATTATCAACACTTGCTTGTATCTCCTGCAAAAGCAACAAAGATTATTTACAACGCTCCGATGAAGACAAAGCTTTGCAAGAGGCAGTAAAAAAATTAAATAAAGAGCCCAACGATACCGAAGCAAGTATTGCATTACCTATTTTATATAAAAATATTTCAACCTTAAGGCTTGCCCGCATTAAAAGTTTAGAAAACAGCCGGGAAATAAACCGCTGGGATCGTATTATTTCAGAATACAATCAATTACAGTCTGCTTATAACAGCATCATCAACTCCACTGCTGCATTTAAATTAGTAACTCCCGAAAACTACGGTACCCAATTAATGGAAACCAAGGAAAAAGCTGCAGCCGATTATTATGATTTAGCAGAATCTTACTTTGTAAAAGCAGGGAGAGATAATGCAAAAAAAGCATTTAGTAATTATAAAAAAGCTGCCGGCTATGTTGCCAATTATAAAGATGCTACGGCAAAAATGAACCAGGCAAAAGAAAACGCCATTGTAGATGTAGTAATAAACCCTGTGCAAGACAATAGCTTTTTTTACAACAATGGATGGGGTAATAGCTGGACCGGTTACAGCAACGATTATTTTCAACGCACTTTAGTGAGAGATTTGGATTATAACAGTGGCAACAACAGCCGCTATGCCGCCCGCTTTTACAGCGACTGGGAAGTAAGAAACAAAAACATAAAACCCGACTGGGAAGTAAACCTCACTCTACGCAATATGGATATTCCTATTCCACAACGCTACAATTATTCAAACAATAGAAGTAAACAAATAGAGATTGGTAAAGACACATCCGGTCGTCCTATTTATCAAACCGTAACTGCCACCGTAAGAATAACCCGCTACAGTTTTACTGCATATGCAAGTATGGATGTTCAAATAAAAGATATTGTAACGCCAAAAAGTATCAGCAACAGAAATTTTAGAGAAGATTACAGGTGGCAGGAAGAAAGTGGCACATACTCCGGTGATAGTCGTGCGCTTACCAATTCCGACTGGAATGCTATTAACAATGGAAGCTTTAGAGAGCCGCAAAGAGAGCAGGTGGTTGAAGAACTCTATCGAAAATTATATAGCAGCATTTTGAGTCATATTAGAACTACTGTTGAGTGGTAAAACAAGTCAAAAGTAAAAATTCAAAAATCAAAACGGGAGCATAAGAGTTGTAGCTGTTTTTAATTTATTCATAAGACAAAGAATGCGTCAACCCTATGGCTGGGCTGCCTTTTTTACTTTTTCCTTTTGAATTTTTAATTAAAAATAATATAGGTAATCCAACTCAGCAAATAAGCCAGAACCGTCATTGAAGTAAATTGTATTACCGGCCATTTCCAACTACGGGTTTCTCTTTTTACAATTGCCAAAGTGCTCATGCACTGAAGTGCTATTACATAAAAAACCAATAATGATAATCCGGCTGCCAAAGTATAAACCGGTGTACCATCTGCACGGCGGGCAGCAGCCATTTTTTGTTTTAGAGTAGCTTCGTTTTCTTCAGTATTGCCGGCGCTATAAAGTGTAGCCATAGTGCCTACAAAAACTTCCCGTGCTGCAAAGGAGGTAATTAATGCTATGCCAATTTTCCAGTCGTAGCCCAAGGGTTCTATAGCGGGTTCAATAGCTTTGCCTACAATACCTGCGTAAGAATGTTCCAGTAAAGCCGCTTGTTTTTCGGCTTCCAACGCCTCGGCCTGCTGAGGCTGTTGTTCTATTAAGCGGTCGTACTTAAGAGACGCTTCCTGCATTTTGTTGGAAGGGCCGTAGCTGCTCATTGCCCAAAGTATAAGGCTAATAACAATGATTACTTTACCTGCTTCCACCACAAAAATTCTGGCTTTTTCTACCATAGTAGTTAAAGCATTTTTCCATCTTGGACTACGGTAAACGGGTAACTCTAAAATAAAAAAGCTTTTTTCTTTTGATTTGATAAACCATTTGGTAACCCATGCCATCATTAAAGCCAACACTATCCCCAAAACATAAAGTGCCATCATCACCAATCCGTGCAAACTTAAAAAGCCAAAAATATTTTTTGAAGGAATTACCAAGGCAATTAAAATAGTATAAACCGGCAACCTTGCACTGCAACTCATGAGGGGTGTAACAAGTATGGTTAGCAGTCGTTCTTTTTTATTCTCAATATTTCGGGCACTCATTATGGCGGGTACGGCACATGCAAAACCGCTTATCATGGGCATTATGCTTTTGCCATTGAGGCCTGCTTTACGCATCATGCGGTCGGTTAAAAAACTGATTCGTGCCATATAACCGCTGTCTTCCAGCAAAGTAATCAAGCCAAACATTATCATTATTTGAGGAACAAAAATTACAATACCGCCAATACCGGCCAACACACCATTTACCATTAAATCGCTCAACCAACCTTGCGGCAACACTTGGCCCATCCAACCGGTCAATTTAGCAAAACTCCAGTCAATGGCATCCATTGGATAGCTTGCTATCCAAAAAATACTTTGAAAAAATACAAACAGCACCAGCAACAAAATAAGGTAACCCCAAAACCGATGCAACAAAACATTGTCGAGCTTTTCGGTAAACAAAGAGCGTTTAAGAGGCCCATCTTCTACAACCGTTTGTTGCATTGCCTGTTTTATTCGTGCAAAGCGTTGTAAAATTTCTTCTGCCTGAATTCGGGTATGGTTGAACTTATACGCTACTTCCGTTTGCTCAATTTTTTTATTCAGCTCCTGGGTCAAAAAAAAGTGCTCGTGGTTGATAAGATAATGTATAGCAGTATAATTTCCTGCCTCTGGTAAAATTGCTTTTACCTGGTTAATCGCTTCGGGAGCCAACGCTTGTAAATCAATAAAATCTCTTGAATGGTTTTGCTGAAAATTTTCAGAAGTAAACTCAATTATTTTTTTTAGCTCTGCTATTCCCTTTTCTTTTCTTGGATTTATGGCAACAATAGGAACTCCCAACTCTCTTTCCAACCCTGCTATATCAATTTTAATTCCTTTGCTTTTGGCAATATCCATCATGGTTAAAGCCATTACCACCGGAACTTTTAAGTCTATAATTTGAGAGCAAAAGAGCAGGTTTCTTTTTAGGTTACTGGCATCGGTAACCAGTACTACCAAATCTGGTTTTATCGTGGCATCCTGTTGAAGCAAAACTTTATACGCCACCCATTCGTCTGCTCGTTTTGGATAAAGGCTATAGGTTCCGGGCAGGTCAATAATATTTGCTTTTAGCTTATTTGAAATAGAAGATGAGCCTGTTCTTTTGTCAACCGTAACTCCGGGAAAATTGCCCACCTTTTGTTTAAGACCCGTAAGTACATTGAACAACGACGATTTTCCACTATTGGGATTGCCTACTAATGCTATATTTAAAATTGAACTCACTATTTTGATTGGCCCTATTAGGGAGGCAAAAATAAAGCATTGATATGGGTTTGCCCTTACGAATTAGGGAAGCCAACATAGCAATCGGGAATTTTATTGCTTTTCCATCTGCCGCTTGTAAAATGATTGTAATTTTTTTATTTAAACAAGTCAACATCCTATTATCCCTAATACAATCTGTAAATTTGCGAACTAAATTATTTGCACTTGAAAAAGATATTATTTGTAGTCGCCATGTTTGCCAGCACTGTTTTGTATGCTCAAAAGACTAAGGAAGACAAAAGAACAATGGAGCTTATAAAAAAGTCTGTTTATTTTTTGGCCGATGATAAATTAGAAGGCCGTAGAACCGGCACCAAAGGTGAAAAACTGGCGGCAGAATATATCAGCAAACAATTTAAAGCTGCAGGGTTAGAAGCCAAAGGAGACAATGGCTCATATTTGCAAGCATTTCCCATTAAAGGCGATGCAGAAAGAAAAGGCCATAATATAATTGGTTATATTGATAATAAAGCTGCAAATACCATTGTATTAGGTGCACACTACGATCACTTAGGTTATGGTGAAGATAAAAACTCTTTGTATCGTGGCGACTCTATCATGATTCATAATGGAGCAGATGACAATGCCAGTGGTACCAGTGCCTTAATTGCATTAGGCTATTGGTTAAAAAAGTCTAATTTAAAAAAATACAACTATGTGCTGGTTGCTTTTTCGGGAGAAGAATTGGGCTTATTTGGTTCAAAATATTTTACAGAACATAGCCCCGTAGATATAACCAAGGTAAACTACATGATTAATATGGATATGGTGGGCCGCTTAAACGACAGCACCCATGGTATTAGCATAGGAGGCTTTGGCACTTCACCGGTTTGGGGCGAATTAATAAAAACTGATGATGCCTATTTTAAAATTAAAGTTGACAGCAGCGGTACAGGGCCAAGCGATCACACCTCGTTTTATGTAAAAGATATTCCGGTATTATTTTTCTTTACCGGCTCACATCTTGATTATCATAAACCAAGCGATGATGCTCCTAAAATAAATTTCAATGGCATTGTAAGTATTGTTAATTATATAAAAGGCATTATACGATCAACAGATACCAAAGAAAAAATTGCTTTCACAAAAACAAGAGAAGTGCACAGTGGAATGGCAAGTAGCTTTAAAGTAACGCTGGGCGTTTTATTAGACTATACATTTGAAGGACCCGGGGTATATATTGATGCTGTAACCGAAGACAGGCCCGGAGCTAAAGCAGGTATGCTGGCAAAAGATATTGTACTGCAATTGGGCGAACATCCTATTGCAGATGTACAGGGCTATATGAAAGCATTGGGTAAATTTGAAAAAGGACAAACAGTACAGGCAAAAGTAAAACGAGGCGACAAAGAGTTAATGCTTCCTGTTACTTTTTAAAAATAGATTTTAGTTTGCAAAAGTATAAACTCGATAACGATAGCCTTGCAGAAGCTTTTTTAGAGAACAGCTTTTTAATGGGCATAGTTGCCCCTATAAAAGACTATACCTTTACCTGGCACATCAACCAAATGCTTGGTTTTACTTTTAGAATAAACAATAGCCTCGAAATTCAATTACGCAAAAAAAACAGGAACTATTTTTTTGCTGTGTATGAATTTATAAACACACATACCGGCGCATTTTATTATCTGTACAACAACCAAAACGACGGCGAATTTCTTTTGCCCGAGTTTAAACACCTCGATTTTTTATGGCTTGTTCAAGCCAGCGAAGAACCGGTTGACCTAAAAGAATGTGCAGCCCTTTTGCAAAATGTTCGCCTTATTCCCGCTGTGCAGCTTGCCAATGAATTAAGCAAAGAGAAAATAAAAAACAAACAGCATCTTGTTTTGTAAGTTTACTTCTTATCTATTTTGTTTATAGATAAATGTAAATAACAAAAAAAAATTTTTATGTGGTTGCAAGAAAATAATTCACTGTATAGAAAGTTTGAGTTCAAAAACTTTTCCGAAGCATTTGGTTTTATAAGCCGGGTAGCATTGGCTGCCGAAAAAATGAGTCATCATCCCAGGTGGACCAATGTGTATAACACCGTAGAAATTTGGCTCAATACGCATGATGCCGGAGATGTTGTTACCGAAAAAGATTATTTGCTTGCCAAAAAAATTGATGCTATTTTTTCGGCAATATGAAACAACATACCCGGCATATAGCAATGGTGAGGCCAATGGCTTTTGGCTATAATGAACAAACTGCTGCCAATAATTATTTTCAAAAAAAAGAAAGTACCGTTTTTAATGTGCACGAGTTAGCTCTTAAAGAGTTTGATACCATGGTTGCTCTTCTAAAGAGTAATGGTATTGATGTGTTGGTATTGCAAGATTCAGTTAGTCCGCCAAAGCCGGATGCCATATTTCCCAATAACTGGTTTTGCTGCAACAATGGATTGATACAGCTTTTTCCAATGTACGCTCCCAACAGAAGATTAGAAAAGCATAAGCAAATAATTGAAGCCATTCGATCTAAAACAGGTGTACTTCTTTTAAAAGATTGGAGTGCTTATGAAGAAAAAAATATGTTTCTGGAAGGCACCGGCAGCATGGTGATTGATTATGTTTTTAATATTGCGTATGCCTGCATTTCTGCAAGAACCAATAAAGAATTGTTTGAACTGTTTTGCAAAGAAAATAATTACCTGCCCATTTCTTTTGAAGCCGCAGATGCCGGAGGAAATGAAATATACCATACCAATGTAATGATGGCCCTGGGCGAAAAAATTGCCGTTGTTTGCCTGGCAGCCGTAAAAAATGAAATTGAAAAAACAAAACTCCTTCACGAATTACAAACAACCGGCCACCAAATAGTTGACATTAGCTTTGAGCAAATGAACCATTTTGCCGGCAATATGCTGGAGCTTATTAACAATAAAAACGAAAGGTTGATGGTGATGAGCAAACAGGCTTATTCGGCTTTAACTCCTCAGCAAATTGCTACCATTGAACAATACAACAGAATAATTACGCCGGATATAGGCAGCATTGAAAATATTGGGGGCGGCAGTGTACGCTGCATGATGGCAGAATTGTTTTATTAATGGTAAACGTATTATGCTATTAGATTTACATTTGTTTTTCAATACAAAATAGAGATATCTTGCCACCCTGGCTCAGTATCAGGGACCCGAATTTGAGTTTACAGTAGTACAACTGAACCACATAGCTGCTTCCGACAAAGGGGCTGTAATCCCTGTCTGCCGTCAGGCAGGCTTTGTCGGGTTCCTTTTTTGTGTACTTTTTTGGAGAAGCAAAAAAGCACAAAGGCTTGCCGCAGGCATCAGAATATAACAAGATTAAATTCTCTAAATGTATAAGTTGAAAAAGCTTTATCAATAGTATTAAAACCTTAGCATAACGAAAAATATTTCATCTTTGATTATAGTGTCTCATGTTGCTGGAAGAATTAAAACTTAAATTCAATAGCACAACACATTACTGGTTATTCTTTCTTTCTTGTAAAAATAATTGATGCGTTTTTTTGATAATCGCCGCTAAAGCGCAATTCATATAGTTGTGTACCATCTTTTACAACCAGCAAGCCCGTATTGGGTGGAATAGAACCCAGCGATTCGGCATACATTATCAGCTCTACTTCGTTTGCTTCTTTAGGAATATAAATGGTTTTTTTGGCAGCACTGGTACTTAAACCCTGGCTTGAAAAAATTAATTGACCATTCATTACCACACTTACGGTATCGCCATCTACTTCGCCATTGTCGTAAAGGCTTAGTTGCAAACTGTCCGATGTAAAGTTTACTCTTTGCTGAACCACTGTGGTTCTTTTTGCAATTTCTGCTGCCGGAGCCTTGGCTGTTTCGGGCTTTGGTTCTTTTACTTTTTCCTTAACCACTTCTTTTGCAATAGTGTTTTGTTTAGCCGATTGCTCTGCCTTTATTTGGCGACTCTCCTGAGCTGCTTTCTTTAATTGTTCCTTTTGTTCTTTTTTTACTTTAGCCAGCTCTTCCTTTTCTTCTTTGGCCGCAGCTTTTGCTATGGTTTTTTCTTTAGCAACTTGTTCTACCTTTAGCTTGCGTGATTCCTCTTCTGCCTTTTTTAATTGATCTTTTTGCTCCCTTTCAATTTTTGCAAGAGCTTGTTGTTGTGCTTTTACTTCTTGAGACTGTAGTTTTGCTATAGATGCTTTTTCTTTTTCTATTGCCTCGTTTTCTTCACGAACAAAGGAAAGGTCTGTTTCTTTACTCAACTCCTGCAAATGCGGCACCAACGACGATTGCCAAAAATCGTTTTTTCGTACTAAATGAATACTGCCAGTAAGCGGATGATATTCCTTTGTTCTATTGGTTGAAAAAGGACCTTCTAAAATCATAATACTATCAGTTGTTAAACTCAACACATTCAATTGCCTTACACCTTTGTTTGGTTCAATAGGGTAATTGTGAGCAATCAATCCATTGTCTTCAATCAATATTTTTCCATCCTTAGCAATAGATACCTTTACTTTTTTTACACCAAAATACTGGGTATCGCCAATAATAAACCAGGTGTGCGAAAAACCCGAATAGCCATTCTTCTCTTTACTTATCCCTACTTCGTACCGATAAAATTTTTGAGTAGTATCGTTATACATGGTTCCTTTCCAAAGGCCGGTAATATCTGCTTGCTGCGCAAACGAAGCAAATGGAGCCAATGCTAATACAATAATTAAGAGTCTTAAAAATGGTTTCATACAATAAAGGTTGTAGCTACAACGAATTTCAGGCATTTTTATTTGATACTACCCAATGAAAACGGGCAACTAAGTTTTTCTTAGTTGCCCGGAATATGATAGATGAAAGACTATTTTACTTATCCGTTCATAGAGGTTAAAAACTCTGCATTATTTTTAGTGCCTTTCATATTTTTCAAAAGCAGGTTAATGGCTTCTTCGGAATTCATATCGGCAATATGCTTACGCAAAACCCACATACGCTGAAAAGTATCTTTGTCTAAAAGCAAATCATCTCTACGGGTACTGGAACCAACAATATCAATAGCAGGATAAATACGGCGGTTGCTCAACTTCCTGTCTAATTGCAACTCCATATTACCGGTACCTTTAAATTCTTCAAAAATTACCTCATCCATTTTACTTCCGGTATCAACCAGGGCCGTTGCCAAAATGGTAAGCGAACCACCATTTTCAATTTTACGTGCTGCGCCAAAAAACTGTTTTGGTTTTTGCATAGCGTTTGCTTCCACACCACCGCTCAATACTTTACCACTTGATGGCGCTACTGTATTATGGGCTCTTGCCAAACGGGTAATAGAATCTAATAAAATAACTACATCATGCCCGCATTCAACTAAGCGCTTGGCTTTTTGCAAAGCAATGGTTGAAACCTTTACATGTTTTTCGGCGGGCTCATCAAAAGTAGATGCAATTACTTCTGCCTTTACGCTTCTTTCCATATCGGTTACTTCTTCGGGCCTTTCATCTACCAACACAACCATTAGGTAACATTCCGGATGATTTTCGGCAATTGAATTAGCCACTTCTTTTAACAGCATTGTTTTACCCGTTTTGGGCTGTGCTACAATTAGTCCACGCTGGCCCTTACCAATGGGTGTAAACAAATCCATTATTCGGGTGCTGTAATTATCGCTCCTGGAAACAAGGTTTAGTTTTTCAAACGGAAACAATGGCGTTAAATAATCAAAGGGAACACGGTCTCTTACTTCTTCGGGTGACTTACCATTGATGGTTTCCACTTTTAGCAAGGCAAAATATTTTTCCCCTTCTTTTGGCGGGCGAACAGAGCCATAAACGGTGTCGCCGGTTTTAAGGCCAAAAAGTTTTATTTGCGATGGTGAAACATAAATATCATCGGGAGAAGAAAGGTAGTTGTAATCGCTACTGCGTAAGAACCCATATCCATCGGGCATCATTTCGAGTACGCCTTCGCCCAATACTACACCATCAAACTCAATATTGAAAACGGGTTCTTTTTTTTGAGGGCGGTTAAATTGCTGAACTGGCTTTTCTTCAAATTCGGTAAGTTCAAGTTCGGGCTGTTGTACATCTTCTGCCTGTAGCATTTGTGCTATTGCAGCAGGTACGGTACTTTGTTCGCTGGTTATGGGTTGCAATTCTTCTTCAGGCTGCATTTCAGGCTCTGCGGCTTCGGGCTTAGCTTTTTTTGCCGGCTTTTTTTCAACCTCTGCTTTTTTGGGTTTTGCAGCCGGCATTGGTTCTGGAGCCATCAATTCCGTTTTTTCTGCCTTTACAATCCTCTTGCGTTTTGGCTTTTCGCCTTCTGTGTTTTTTTCTGTAGCCATATTGCTTTGTTTTTCCAGGATGGTAAAAACCAGTTCCTGTTTGTTCATTTTTTTGGTATTTGGTATTTGTAGTTCATCTGCTATATCATGCAGTTCAGGAACGAGGAGATCGTTCAGTAAATTAATATTGTACATAAAGTATTAAGAAATACGCTCTTTAAAAATCCGTAGCTATAAGTCTTTGATTTGAATAAAATTGAATTGAGAATGAATGCTGATTGGAAAATGTTGTGTTGAATAGAAGTTTATTGATATGGGACCTTTTCAACTATTTCCGTTGCAATGTAACATGTTTTTTACAAAATCCTGCAAAAAAATTTTTTTTCCATTGTTAGAAAACGGCCTTCTTTCTTTTTTTTGGTTTCAACGGCAAGATAAAGCCCCTCTGTTTAGGTATATTTGCGGCGAAAACCTATAGTTGTAAGCAACCCTATTGGACTCCTCCCTAAAAATTTGGGGTAGACAAATAGACAAAACAACGAACATGAAAATTCAAAAAATTTTTTTAATTAAAGGAAAAAGCCCTCCCAAAGCCACATAAACAGCACTTAAGTTGTCATTTTATAAAAAATTAAACCATGAAAATTTTAGCCCTTATTTTAATTTGCCAAACCTTGTTTTTTGCTGCATGTAAAAAAGCCAACTCTCCTAATAATACACAACCAATTTTTTTAAGAGACAAATCTTTATCAGAAATTAAAAAAGAAGTAGTTGGAAACTGGAAAATTCACTACCGATATGGGGGCATAACTGGGAATTTCAAAACACCAATGACGAATTCATTTTTTAGAGTTATTCAAAATGATAGTATTTACCTGACATTAAACAATTCACTTTTTGCAGCCGACATGGCCACATTTCTAAGGGAAAATACAAGTTTTGGATACAGTGCTTATACAATGAATTTCTCCTCAATTGGGGGAACTCCTTATTCATGGATTGTTGATTATAAACTTGGCGACAGTCTAATACTCAATGATAATTTTCCAAACGGTCATGCATATATTATGACTAAACTTCCTTAAACCAAACTTACAAGTATGAAGAAAATTTTTTACCTGCTTTTATTGTCTTTTCCCTTTTTTAAGGCCAAAGCCGCTGTTTATAGTACTCCCGGCACCGGGGTAAACTGGACGCTTACCGACCTGGTTAGCAATTCCGGCGGCATTGTAACTTTCGATGGTACCAATTATTCTTTTACCGATTCAGTAACCATTAGCACCAACGATGTTTTTAGAATAGAAACCAACGAAACCGTACTATTCAATGCACAGGTTGTTTTTAAAATTAATGGTACCATTATTATCAATCCGCCCACGGGTGTTTTGTTTTCTCCGGTAAGTACGGCTGCGCCATTTAGAGGTGTGTGGTTAGAGTTGAGTGCCGGAAGTTCCATTAAAAAACTCACCTACGAATATGCCAGCTCTTTCAGGCTAAGCGACAGTAGCCCTTTATTTGAGAATTGTATTTTTAGATTTAATAATAGCGCAACTACATTATCAAACGGTACCTTGAGTTTGTTTCGCTCCAGCCCTACCATTATCAACTGTAGTTTTTTAAACAATTACAGAGCTGCCATTCAAGGCGGCGCCAATATTGAAAATGCACCAAAAATATATAACAGCATTTTTACGGGCAACAATTCATCTAACCAAAATGTACCTCATATTAACCTCGGCGGTTCGGGTGCAGATACCACTAAAATTATTGGATG
>DEHT01000090.1 GCA_002352045.1 Chitinophagaceae bacterium UBA2793
AATTCTTTGGCAATTTTATAGTTTACATCGGCATCTACCAGCGCCCGCCTGATGTCTTTAACCGTATTGGCAATATTCAGCTCGGTAATCCTGCCCTGGCCTTTAATATTTTTAAATGCCGATTCTAATTTTTCACTCAGTGAATTGAACATAATTTTTTTTCAATAAATGAGGCGCAAAGATACTGGATTTGNNGAACTTTTTGGGATAGGTACCGGGTATTACCACGCTTCTTGCAGGAACCCTGCCCTTCATTTCCACCGGTGCATCACCGGTTACATCTATAATTTTTGTGGATTGCGTTAGTACAACATTAGCGCCTAAAACCGCTTCTTTTTCAACTTGCACCCCTTCTACAATTATACAACGGCTGCCAATAAAACAGCCATCCTCTACAATCACGGGGCTTGCCTGCAAAGGTTCCAGCACGCCACCAATGCCCACGCCCCCACTCAGGTGAACATTTTTTCCAATTTGTGCACAACTACCCACCGTTGCCCAGGTATCCACCATGCTGCCTTCATCTACATAAGCGCCAATATTTACATAAGATGGCATTAGCACCACATTTTTGCCCAGGTAAGCGCCATAGCGTGCTACGGCATGTGGCACTGCCCTTACACCCAACTCCCGGTAATTTTTTTTAAGCAGCATTTTATCATAAAATTCAAATGGAGGCAGTTCCCAGGTTTGCATTTGCTGCACTCCAAAATAAAGTAGTATGGCCTGCTTCACCCATTCATTCACCTGCCAGCCTTCATCCAAAGGCTCTGCAGTACGCAGGCGGCCTTTGTCCACTTCTTCAATCACAGTTTTAACGGCCCCGCTATATTCGGGATCATTTAATAAATCCCGGTTGTTCCAGGCTTGCAAAATCATTTCCTTTAATTGCATCTAAATAATTTTGCCGCAAAATTAATCAAAAAAAAAGTTTCATTTTTGCAGGTAATGGCTCCCGTAAAAAATATATTGATCCGCTTACCCAACTGGCTTGGGGATATGGTGATGGCCACCTCTTTTGTAAAAGCAGTGCAGCATCAATTTGCGGGCTCCGGGGTGGATGTTATTGCCAAAAAAGGGATGGATCAACTGCTGGATTATTTTCCAGCTCATCACGAAAAATATGTTTTTGATAAAACGCAATACCCGGGAATTTCGGGTGCAAGAAAATTTGGCCGGCAGATCAGCAAAAAAAAGAGTTACGATATTTTTTTCTGCCTGCCCGATTCTTTTTCTTCTGCCTTAATGGCTAAGGCTACTAAGGCAAAGAAAGTTGTGGGCTTCAAAAAAGAAATGCGTTCTTTTTTACTAACCCATTCTTTTCAAAAACCCAAAGGGCTGCACCGTGTGGAAGAATACCTCTACCTGCTGGAGCAATTTTGTAACATTAAAATTCCGGTGCCCCCGGTGGAATTAAAGCAACGGGACAAAGAAAAGAAAAACTATATTGTTGTTAATATAAACTCCGAAGCCCAGTCTCGCCGCCTGCCAAAAGATAAAGCCGTAAGCCTGCTGAATCATTTAAGAAAAAGCATCCCATCCGATATTGTATTAATTGGAAGCCAAAAAGAGGCCACCTGGGTGAACGAAATTTTAAATGCCCTGCAAAATAAAAGCGGGATTATAAATTTTGCGGGCCAAACCCGCATTCCGGAACTTATCCATTGCCTGGCAGGGGCATCAACGGTACTTACTACAGATAGCGGACCTGCGCATGTAGCAAACGCTTTGGGCACCTACAGCATTGTATTATTTGGTGCAGGAAATGAAAATAATACAGCGCCCTATAATCAAGCCAACAGGAAAATTATCCGGCTGGGTAAGTTACCCTGTGAGCCTTGTACAAAAAATACCTGTGTACATTACAAACTGCCGGAGTGCCTTTTACAACTTGATGATAACCTCGTAACGTCTGCCGTTATGCAACAGCTAAACTCATGATGATTGAAAACGATATCAAAGAATGTGTAAAAGCCCTCAGGAAAGGAAACCTTATCCTTTACCCTACCGATACCGTATGGGGCATTGGCTGCGATGCCCAAAATGAACAGGCTGTAAAAAAAATCTATGCCGTAAAAAAAAGGAACGAGCAAAAAAGCATGATTATTTTGCTGCCCGATGAAAAGGCCATTACTCATTTTACCGATGATGCTTCGCCCACCGTTTTTGACTTTATAAAAGGCGTGCACAAACCGGTTACCGTAGTTTATCCAAAAGCCAAAAACCTTGCAAAAAATATTATTAATGCCGATGGAAGTATTGCTATTAGAATTGTAAAAAAAGGTTTTGCAAAAGAGTTACTCAAAAAATTTGGCAAACCCATTGTGAGCACTTCTGCCAATTTAAGCGGTTANNGGTTACCCGGCCCCGGGAAATTATAACGACATAGATATGGCCATTAAAAAAGCCGTGGATTATATAGTGGAGTTTTCCCGTGATGATGAACGTATTGCCGCACCCAGTACGGTTGTAAAGCTGGATGGCACGGGTAAAATAATTATTCTACGGCCTTAAAACGTAAGCCCAATACCCAGTTGCACCGTTTGGCTTTTCCATTTTTCCTGGTTATCAATATCGTTAAGATTGGTTAGGCCTACCGCATACCGGCCATAAATCNNAATCCTGAATTTGGAAATATTGATTTGTAAACCTCCCATCATACTGAAATCACCCTCTTTAAAGGCCTGCTGGCCGTTTTCCAAAAGATTTTTATCGGCGCTTTTTAAAATACTGTATTGCGGACCCAGCTGCAGTACCATAAAAGGGTTGGGTTTAAAAGTGAGTAATAAGGGGATGCGGATATACTGCAACTTTGCTTTCTTAATATTATCAAAGTGATAAATATCGCTGAATGATGAGCCGGTATCAATACTTACCGAGCTAAATAACACTTCGGGCTGTATGCCCAGTTTTTTGCTGATGCCAATTTCAAATGCCGCTCCCACATGGTACCCGTAGGCAAATTCCTGGCTAAAGGTTTTGCCGCTAAGTTTTTGAATGTCGGTACCAGCTTTAACGCCTACTTTAAAACCCTGCGCCTGTACAGCGGTATAACCGCAAATCAACAACAGCATAAAGGGGATTAACTTCAATTTCATTGTATGGATATTTGTTATTTAGAAATAAAATTCGTGTATTTTTCAATACTTCGACTGGCAAAGCTCATTAAATTTGTTAATGAAAAGTTGTTTTAGCTACCTAATTTAAAAATAAAATGCCGCAAGAAACTACACCCAACTGGCAACCGGGTTTTCTAAAAAACGAAACGGTTATTTTAAAACCAGTTGAAGAAAATGATTTTGAAGCCTTGTACCGTGTAGCCGCCGACCCTGCAATATGGGAACAACATCCTGAACGGGACCGNNTTTAGCAAAAGCTTACTGGGGTGGCGCTGCCAATAAGGCCGTAAAACAATTGATGCTGGATTATGCCTTTCAATTTGTTGACCGGGTTTTTTTTCATATTGGCGCCGAAAACATCCGCTCTCAAAAAGCCATTGTTAAATTGAGTGCAAAAAAAGTGAGGGAATATCAAAAGGAGCATCGCAACGTTTCGGAAGTTCATTATGAATATGCTCTTGAAAAATCGGATTGGTTCAAAACCTAATTCAGTTCCCTGGCGTAACCCGTTTCAACTTTAAATTAATAATAACTTACCCGCTTCTTGTAAATTTGTCTCTACTTTACATTATTTTGCAAGTATGGTTAAGTATGTATGTACAACTATTATTTTAATCCTGTTAATGGGAAATATTTTTGCTCAAAAATCNNAAAAGGTTTTGCTCAAAAATCGCATTTTGGAAGCTGGTCTATTATTAATGCACAACTTACCCTATCACAAAACTGGGCTGTATTTGCAGAAGGCCAGGTACGGTCACAATCTTTTTTTAATCATCATTTTTATTATGAGGCAAAAGGCGGAGTGGAATACAAGCTCAATAAAAAAATAAAATTTGCAATAGGCGCCGGAAATTTTGGCACTTTTACCGATGGTGGAAATTTTTTAAAACCCAAAACCAGCAATGAAACCCGTCTTTGGGAGCAGGCCGTGATGAGCCACAAATTAAACCGTGTAAAACTTGAGCAGCGCCTGCGCATTGAGCAACGCTGGTACGATGACGGCAATTACCGTAACCGTTTTCGCTACCGTTTAGGCCTTACGCTACCGCTTGGAGATGAAAAAAACAAGAGCAGCAAAATCTATCTCACTACATTTGAAGAAGTATTTTTTACCGATAAAAAACCCCATTTCAGCAGGAGCCGGTTTTTGTTTGGGCCGGGTTATCAATTTAATTCTTTTATCACCCTGCAACCCGCCTATGTTTATCAATACGACATTTCAAAAAACAGTAAACAAGGGAAGCACTTTTTACAGGTTTCGGTACTTTTAAAATGAAACCCGGGTAAGCATTTACTAAAGTCAAACTATCCCCAGGCAAAATAAACTGCCCTCACCATTCCTTATTCATCCCTTTTTCAAATTCAACAAAGGATTGCCGGTCGTTTGCTTTGCTGCCAAAATATTTTAAAGGCGCTTCCATTTCTTCGGGCTTCATATAACCGGATAATACGGCGGGTTGTGCATTCAATTTACTGAGGAAAATGGTTGTGGGAAAACCCAGCTCATAGCCGGCTAATGTTTTGGCCAACTCATTTATTTTATCTTTTTTATTATAGGTATAATCTTTGCCTAAAAAAGAAATGCTTGCTTTTGTTTCGGCATTGAATTTTACGGCATAAAAATTTTGGTTCACATATTCCACCAGTTTAGCGTGGGTATAGGTTTTTTTATCCATTACTTTGCACCAGCCGCACCAGGTGGTGTACAGATCAATGAGAACCGGGCGGGGTTCTTTTTGATAGGCTTCCTGCATCTCTTCAAAACTCATCCAGTTTATTTTTGGGGCAGGTTTATAAGTGAAAGAAAGGGCCATCACGATCATTAAAGCGAGGCAAAGCGGAGCACTTCGTTTTTTCATCAAAAATTATTTTAGTAGCTTAGTCTAAATTAAGCGTAAAACGACTATTTCATGCAAAAAATTGTTATAGCCATTACCGGGGCAAGCGGCTCAGTGTATTCCCGGCAATTATTAACAAAATTGCAGCAACTCCATCAATATATTAACGAGGTGTCGGTTGTGGTTACCGAAAATGCAAAACAGGTTTGGGAAACAGAATTGGGAGAAAATTTTACTGTTCCCGAAGGAAACCGGTCGTTTTCCAATACTGATTTTACGGCTCCTTTTGCATCGGGATCCGGTCAATACCAAACCATGATTATATGCCCATGCAGCATGGGTACACTGGGTAGAATTGCCGCAGGTACATCTAATGATTTAATTACCCGAAGTGCAGATGTAATCCTTAAAGAAAGAAGAAAATTGATTTGCGTGGTAAGAGAAACGCCATATAACCTCATCCACATCCGAAACATGGAAACCGTTACCCTGGCAGNNCGCCACACCTTCATTTTATAGCCAGCCTGAAACCATCGAAGCGCTGGCCGCTACGGTGGTGGACAGGGTTTTAGACCTTGCCGGCCTGCCTGTAACAACTTATCGCTGGGGAAACTGAATTTAAAAATTAATAAAACAATGTATTTATTAGAATCCTTACTGGTACCTTTTTTTTACCTCCTGTTAATAGTCATACAGTTGTTCATTGTGATAATTGGCACCTACAAAATTTACAAAAATCCATTATTAAAAATGCACCAAAATTCATTTTGGTTTTTTATAATTTTAGCAAGTGGAATAATTGGCTACTTGCTTTTTATGCAATATGCATTAAAAGAAAAATATAGAAACCGGTAATTCATGANNACACCGGGATATTTTTTGGCATCAAAAATAAAGGTAGCATCAGCAATGGCGGTATTGGGCTTAAAGCTACTGGTGCTGTAGGTATAGCGGTTACCGTTTTTTTCAAAAATTTTGGTGGTGTTTATTGCCGACTTATCAACATATAATAACACTTTAAAAAATGGTTTTGTTTTATCCACCGGCGTTAACTCCACTTCCTTCATTTTTTTACCGTTTAAAGCCGTTAGCCCGTTCAGTTTATATAAAAAATCTTTATCGTAAAAATTCGTAAAAAGTTTTTGAGGCGTTAAGGAGCCGCCGGATGGATCAATTTTTGTTATGGTTACTTCATTATCTTCTTTATTCATCGTCCATACATTGGCGCCATCGGAAAAAATTTCCTGGTCGGGAAGGGAAATGCGGTATTTTGAACCTTTCATAAAAACAGTACCGGATTTTGTACCCATGCTTTTGCCGGAACCATTTTCCACTTTTAGAACAAACTTTGCCTGAACGGTTTTATACGTTCTGAATTTGGAACTCACCTCATCCAAAACTTTTTTGGCTTCCGGGTCATTGCTGCCCAGGCCTTTGGAACTTTGGGCCTGCAAATTCCACACCAGGGCTAAAATAAATAACAGAGATAAGTTAAACTTCATCATAATGTAAAATTAGTATGTTTTAAACCGTTAAAAAAGCGGGCAAAGATAAGCATTTGACCAAAAATGCAGTTTGCCGGTTTAAATTTTGCGCCGGGCCATCTGTTAATGTATTGTTTATTTATTCAAAACCCGTCAATTTCGGGTATTAAGAATTGAAAAGATATTATTTTGCACCTGCTTCATACTCAACTCTCCTATTGCTGACAATTACCCTTAACAATTAATTTTTAATTAATGGAAAAAAATAGCGCTCTTACCCAACGGGTGAGTTATAGCCCATCTGCATTTACCGAATTTTTATGGTGGCTTTCCACAGCCGAAAAAGAATTGCTCGTAGATGCCGTAATTGATCGAAACCGTTATAGAATTATTGGAATGAGCGTGCTGGCCACATGGCTGTTTGCCACACTGGCCTGGACGTATTTTTTCAGCACGGTGATGGATTCTATTTACCCGGCTGCGGCATTGGGAATCTTTATGGGTTTCATCATACTCAGTATTGACAGAACACTCATTAAAGGAATCACCAAAACCAATAAGCATAAATTTTTACCCATATTTTTTCGTGGGTTACTGGCGCTTACCATTGGTTTTTTTATGGCCCAGCCGGCCATACTCTATATGTTTAATAAAGAAATTAAACTTCAAACTTCGCTGGATAATGAAAAAAGAAAAATTACAAAACGGCAAGAGCTGGATACGCTAAACGCCCAACAAAAAATAACCTTAACATCAGGCAAACTCGCTCTGCAACAACAACTCACCCAAAAATATGATGCAGTGCAAAAGGCAAGGGAAAATTACCTGGCCGAATCCGATGGCAGTGGCGGTACCGGTAAGGTAGGCCTTAAAACCATTGCCCTGGCCAAAAAGGCTGAATATGAAAAAATTGATGCCGAATACCAGCAACTGGCAAAAACAACACTACCCAAAATAGATAGCGCCGATGCCGCATTAAAAAAAATTGACCGGGACATTGCCCATGAAGAAGCTGCATTTGCCGCTTACTTTAACGATGGGTTTTTAACCCGTATTGAAGCCCTCAACAACCTGGTTAAGAATAACAAGGCGCTGCAAATGCGTTATTATCTCATTGTATTTATTCTCATGTTAATAGAGCTGATGCCGGTAATTGCCAAAATCATATTACCCGTAGGCAGTTACGATGAAAAAGTAAGACTGAGGGAAGAGATGGAAGCTGAAATTACCCGGATGAATATACGGCAGGAGCAACAACTAAAGGAACATTATAACCAAATAGCATTTGAACACAACAAGGAAGCCATTACCTCTTTTTTTAACCTAACTCAAAAAGATAAAGAAGAGAAAATGAAGAGTTTTAGCCAAAAATGGCGGGAAGAAAACCACCCTGCATTTGACGGGCTTTGGGAAAAAATGAAAAAAGAGATATTTACGAAGCAGGAGAATTAATTTAATTGCCATGGTCTTAAGGCCATGGCAATTCATTATTTTTGTCCCCTATGGCAAAAGCGGCTGGCGAAACCCCTTTAATGCAACAACACAATGCCATCAAGGCTAAATACCCTGATGCTATTTTGTTGTTTAGAGTGGGCGATTTTTACGAAACTTTTGGGCAGGATGCTATTATTGCATCAAAAGTGCTGGGCATTACCTTAACCAAAAGAAACAATGGCAATGCAGCATCATCGGAACTGGCTGGTTTTCCGCACCATGCCATGGATACCTATTTGCATAAATTAGTAAAAGCAGGTTATAGGGTGGCTATTTGCGACCAGTTGGAAGATCCCAAACAAGTAAAAGGAATTGTAAAAAGAGGCGTTACCGAATTGGTAACTCCCGGAGTGGCCACCGGCGACAAAATGCTGGAGCACAACAGCAATAATTTTTTAGCTGCCCTGCATTTTACTGAAGATAAAATCGGCCTTTCTTTTTTAGACATTTCTACCGGTGAATTTTTTATTGCCGAAGGCGATAAAGAATATACCGACAAATTGTTGCAAACCCTGCAACCTGCCGAAGTAATTTTTCAGCGCAACAAACAAAAATTGTTCAAAGAATATTTTGGCAATAATTTTTTCACCTATACCCTCGACGAATGGATTTTCACCGAGGTATATGCCGAAGAAAGTTTATTAAAACATTTTGGCACGCATAGCCTTAAAGGTTTTGGTGTAGAAGGTATGAAGGAAGGCATTATTGCATCGGGAGCCATCCTGCATTATTTAAAAGATACCGAGCATCCCAACCTGCAACACATTACTTCCCTGCAACGCATTAACCGGGAAGAGCATTTGTGGATGGATCGCTTTACCATTAGAAACCTGGAGTTGATTGGCGAAAACAATACCCTTTTAAAAACCATCAACCACACGGTATCTCCCATGGGTGCCCGGTTATTGAAAAGATGGATGCTGATGCCGCTCAACAATATTCATAGCATCAACGAAAGATTAGATGCTGTGGAATGGCTCATTAAAGAAACCGATACCCGAAACAAAATTTGCCAGCACATAAAACAAGCAGGCGATGTAGAAAGACTGGCAAGCAAAGTGCCGCTAAAAAAAATAAATCCAAGGGAAGTTTTGCAAGTGGCAAAAGGCTTACAGCAAACCGAAGCATTAAAAGAAATTTGTGCGGCTGCTAACAATGAATATTTAAAAAGATTGGGCGATGCATTGAACCCCTGCCATTATATTCTAGAAAAAATTTTAAAAGAAATTCACGAAAACCCGCCGGCGGCTGTAAACAAAGGCGGCTTGATAGCTTCGGGCATTCATGCAGAATTAGACGAACTGAGAAGTATAGCCAGTGGCGGAAAAAATTATTTGATAGAGTTGCAACAAAAAGAAGCTGCCAACACCGGTATTTCTTCTTTAAAAATTGGTTTCAACAATGTATTTGGTTATTACCTTGAAGTAACCAATATCCACAAAAGCAAAGTACCCGAAACCTGGATTCGCAAACAAACCCTGGCCAATGCAGAGCGATACATTACGCCAGAACTAAAAGTTTATGAAGAAAAAATTGTGGGGGCCGAAGATAAAGTTTTAGCAATAGAACAACAGCTTTTCCAGGATTTGCTAAACGAACTGCAAGACTATATTGCTGCCATGCAGGTGAATGGCCACGTGATGGCAGTGTTGGATAATCTTTGTTGCTTTGCCAACAATGCTTTGCAATACAATTATAAAAAACCGCAATTGCACGATGGCGACGAAATGGAGCTAACAGAAAGCCGTCATCCGGTGATTGAACAAAATTTACCCGTTGGCGAATCTTATATCAGCAACAATTTATTATTGAATGCAAGCACTCAACAACTCATCATTCTTACCGGGCCAAACATGAGTGGTAAAAGTGCCATCCTTCGTCAAACAGCACTCATTACTTTAATGGCACACATGGGAAGTTTTGTTTCGGCAACTGCAGCAAAAATTCCTTTAACCGATAAAATATTTACAAGGGTTGGTGCAAGCGATAACCTAAGTGGAGGCGAAAGTACCTTTATGGTGGAGATGAATGAAACCGCCAGCATCATCAACAATCTTACTTCACGCAGTTTAATTTTATTGGATGAAATTGGCAGAGGCACATCTACCTACGATGGTATTTCCATTGCCTGGAGCATTGCAGAATATATTCATCAATCGCCGCATAAACCCAAAACCTTGTTTGCTACCCATTACCACGAGTTAAATGAATTGGAAGAAAGGTTTGAACGAATAAAAAATTATCATATCACCAATAAAGAGGTTGGCAATAAAGTTATTTTCCTGCGAAAGCTGGCTCCCGGTGGAAGCACTCATAGTTTTGGTATTCATGTTGCCCGAATGGCAGGTATGCCTCCGGCATTAATCAACCGTGCCAATGAAGTGCTGGCGCAATTAGAAGCAAAACATGTGGACCAGGCCACACCCATTAAAGACAAATTAAAAGAAGTAGCCTCACCAAAAATGCAACTCAGCATTTTTGATGCGCACTCAGCCACCTTTGATGAAATAAGGCAATTATTAGAAAATACAGACATCAACCGGCTAACACCTGTAGAAGCATTGTTAAAATTGCAGGAAATAAAAGGAAAGTTGAATTGATTTTTTAGTGCAGGCAGCGTTTCTATTTTATAGGAGGTCATTGTTTATCTTTGAAGCAATGAAAAACATATCAGCCGCATTCATTTTTATTATTTCCATCATTTTTCAACAAGATGTTTTGGCGCAGCCATGTATTGCACCAGGCACTATTCCTTCCAGTGCTATTCCTGTTTGTGGTACCACTCCATTTATACAGCCAACCATTTCTTTATGTACCGGGCCGGATGTAGCCACAAGAGGTTGTTCAGGTACAAATGTTTCTTCCAGCCGTTCATTCTGGTATAAATTCACCTGTTATCAAAGTGGTACTTTCGGTTTTGAAATAAGAGCTGCTAACCCTGCAGTTGATGATGATTACGACTGGGTTTTGTATGATATAACCGGCCGCAATCCAAACGAAGTATTTACCAATTCAAACCTTCAGGTATCCATGAATATTTATGGTGTTAGCGGACCAGGGGCCCCTTTCCCAAATCTACCCACAGGTACAAGAGCAGGAGCCAACGGCGATGTTCATTGTGCAGGTTCGGATGCAAGCAACTCACCTTTCAATCGTATGCCTAACCTTATAGTAGGTCATGAATATTTATTAATGGTAGCAAATTTCACTGTAAGTACTACCGGTTACCAACTTCATTTTACCGGCGGCAGCGCCAGCATTACCGATCCTGTACAACCCAGGTTGCTCAGAACTTCTGCTTCCTGCGATGCAAGGCAACTAAGAGTTAAACTCAATAAAAAAATGAAATGCAGCAGCCTGGCTGCCAATGGCTCTGACTTCACAATAAATGCGCCGGGTGTTACTGTTACTGCCGCCACAGGCATTGGTTGCAGCAATGGTTTTGATATGGATTCGGTATTGCTTACTTTAAGTGCGCCACTTGCGCCGGGCAATTATAATCTTAGTGCAACCATTGGCTCCGATGCCAATACCTTATTAGATTATTGCGACCGGGCTGTACCGGCCGGAAGCTCTATTCCTTTGGTAATTTTACCCATCGCTCCTACTCCAATGGACAGTTTAACCACTCCGGGTTGCTCGCCTTCAACACTGCAATTAATTTTTCCTAAAAATATTTTGTGTAATTCTATTGCAAGCGATGGAAGCGATTTTATTATAACCGGGCCTTCGGCAGTAAATATTAACGGCGCTACCGGCAATTGCTCCAATGGGTTTACTACAGCTATTACGGTAAACCTTGCCAACCCTATTCAATTGGGCGGCACTTATCGTATTACTTTGCGTAATGGCAGCGATGGCAATACATTGACAGATGAATGTTCGCTTCCCACTCCTGCAGGCTCCTTTATTGATTTTAGTATAGCCGATACCGTTAATGCAAATTTCACTTACAATATTATTTACGGTTGTGCTCAAAATACGGTACAGTACAATCACAATGGAGCCAATAATGTAAATAGTTGGCAATGGACTTTTGAAGGCGTAGGCAACAGCACTCAACAAAATCCATTAATTACTTATACCGATTTTAGAGATAAAAATATTCAACTGATTGTATCAAACGGTGTTTGCCGTGATACTGCCAGCACTTCCATATTTTTTGATAATTTATTGGTTGCCGCTTTTGAAGGCCCCGAATTTTTATGCCCCAATGAAACGGCCACATTTGTGAACCAAAGTGAAGGAACCATTAGCGGTTATGCATGGACGTTTGGAAATGGTAATACTTCAACCTTAAGAGACCCGCTACCACAAACTTACCCGGTTCCCACAAGCTCTTACGACCAAACTGTAAGGTTAATTGTAAGAAATGCATATGGTTGTTTTGATACTGCTACACATGTAATTAAAATTGTAAACAATTGTTTTATTGCAGTACCCACAGCATTTACACCCAACAACGATGGGCTGAACGATTATTTATATCCATTAAACGCATACAAAGCACTCAACCTTAGTTTTAGTGTTTACAATCGTTTTGGCCAACGCTTATTTTTCACCCGTAACTGGCAGCAAAAATGGGATGGCAGTTTCAATGGTCAGGGCTGCGACCCCGGAACCTATGTGTGGATGCTGCAATTCACCCATGCCGATACCGGNNTTTTGAATTTTTACTTTTTAATTTTTAATTTCTTGCAATGGCGCACAAACCAGTTTACTACGGCGAATACCTACAACTCGATAAAATAATAGACGCCCAGTTTCCCGAAAGCAATAAAGAAGGCAATACCCCTGCACATGATGAAATGCTGTTCATCATTATACACCAGGCTTACGAACTGTGGTTTAAGCAAGTGCTCTACGAAGTAAATTCTGTAATAGGCATCATGAGCAAACCACAGGTAGATGATAATGCCGGCGATATGCAAACAATAGTGCATCGTTTGCAAAGAGTGGTTACCATTTTAAAAGTATTGGTGCAGCAAATTGATATTTTAGAAACCATGACGCCGATGGACTTTCTCGATTTTAGAGATATGCTTCGCCCGGCTTCGGGTTTTCAAAGTTGGCAGTTTAAAATTGTAGAAGCCAAGCTGGGTTTAAAATATGAAAAACGCCATGGACAGGAATATTATATTTCGCAACTCAATCAAAAAGAAATAGACATTATTAAAGCAGCCGAAAACGGAAAATCGGTAATTGAATTATTAAATGCCTGGTTACAAAGAATGCCATTTGCCGAAGATGAAAAATATTGGGCCAAGGGAGAAAGCTATTTCAATTTATACGAAACGGTTTACAGCAACAGCCTGGCCGATACTGAAAAAAACAATCTTGAATTTTTCAAAAAAATATTTTATACCGATGCTGAAAACACAGGGCGTTCGTTGAGTCCCAAAGCTTGTCGCAGTGCCTTGTTTATTATGCTATACAGAGGCTATCCTATGCTGGAACTTCCTTTTCAACTCTTAGACACTTTATTGGAAATAGACAATCAATTGGGCAACTGGCGTTACCGCCACATCAACATGGTACGCCGTATGATTGGTACCCGCATTGGCACAGGAGGCAGTACCGGTGCAGGATATTTGCAGGGAGCAATGGACAAGCATTATATTTTTAAAGAGATATCGCAGCTCAGCAGTTTTTTAATTGACAGAAGAAAATTACCAGTGCTGCCGGGAGAATTAACGAAAGATTTGGGCTATCATTTTTAAGAAGAAAAAGTGGATTAATTAAAAACAATTCTGCTTTGATGTTTTTGATATATCAATTGTTTATCAACAGCAATGCTGTATAAGAATTAACTTAATACAATAAATTATTTGTTATCAATCACCAGCAAAAGAATTGAAAAAAGATACTATTTTTTAAAATTAACGCCTGTAAATGCAGAAATTAAATAAAATTAACCACTATAAACTAACACTTTTGAAAAAGATTATGCTGTTTAAGATAATTTAATATTGCACTTTATTACAAGTTCAAAAAAATCGCTACATTTTTTCTAACCTTACTCTTTTATTATGAAACATCTATTAACAACACACTCTGTTATTGCCTCTTATTCTTGATAACAATTTTTAATTCCGCTTGCAAAAAAAGCAGCCCGCCACCTGCTGTTTTACCCGCTATAACACAAGAAGGAAAAAATACCGTAGGCTTTACAATTAATGGCGAAGTATGGATACCTTATGCCAAATGTGGCTTTGGCAATGATCCCTGTGGCGAGATTTCTGCTAGGTATAGTAGTCCACTGGCTCCACCGGATGGAATAGATTTTCAATTTGCACGTACCAATGGAAATAAAAGGTCTTCGTTGACAATTTCATCTTCTGGTTTCGGTGAAACTATAACAACAATTGGTGAAAAAATTGATTCTGTTGGAATTTCATTTGATTCAGAAGAATCAACAGGCAATGACGGATATTATCTAGGATCTCGGCCGGGAAGCTCATTTTTTGTAACAAAAATTGACCATCAGAATCAGATTATTTCGGGAACTTTTGATTTGATTCTTCTAGAACAGAATGGTAGCGGAAACGAAATCAGACTACAAGATGGCCGTTTTGATTTCCGCTTCAATGCCTGCAAATGCAGTAATTAATTCAACCACTATAAACTACAACTTATGAAAAAGATCATGCTGCTGTTGCTCGGCGCAATAGCTACCTTGTGCAGTTTTGCGCAAAACACATTGCAAGTAATTGATACCGGTAATATCACCCGTGAAAGATGGAGGGATAGTGTACTAAGGATGGATATGCAGCAGGTACCCACCGGTTTTTTAAGAGAGTATGCGATGTTTGATTTTGTAATTAAGGCTCAAAAATCACTTTTTTACTAACCCTTACTTCATTCCTTATTAAAAGAGGCTGTCCTTGTCTTTGAATCAGTCTCTTTTTATACCAGTTCCTTCAACTTTTCCACCACAGTATCCACTTCGTCTTTGGTATTAAATTTACTGAAGCTAAACCTTACCGTTACCTGGTTGGGGTTTTGGTTGATGGCTCTTATTACATGGCTTCCCTGGTCGGCGCCGCTGGTGCAGGCACTTCCGCCACTGGCGCAAATATTGTTGATATCGAGGTTAAACAAAATCATTTCCGATTTTTCGGTTTTTGGAAAACTTACACTCAACACCGTATATAAACTTTGGCCCAACACATCGCCGTTAAATGCAACCGCAGGAATTTTTAATTTCAATTGCTCGTGCATATAATATTTAAGCGTACCAATATAAGCACTGTCTTCTTCGTAATTTTCAGAAGCCAGTTCTAACGCTTTTGCAAAACCTACAATGCCATAAATATTTTCGGTACCTGCACGCATATTGCGTTCCTGCGAACCTCCATGTACAAAGGGTTTGATGCGTACATTTTCATTGATGTACAACATGCCCACTCCTTTTGGCCCATGAAATTTATGGGCTGCACCGGTTACAAAATGCACCGGCGTATTGCGCAAGTCAAAAGGAAAATGGCCTACGGTTTGCACCGTATCGCTATGAAAATAGGCGTTGTACAGTTTGCACAATTCACCCACTTCATTTATATCAATCATGTTGCCAATTTCGTTGTTGGCGTGCATGAGGCTCACCAATGTTTTTTCTTCGGCAGCCGCCAACAATTTTTCCAAATCATCCACATCTACATGGCCATTGGGCAACAATTTTACATAGCTCACACGCACCATATCCAAATCGTCTAAATGCTCTACGGTATGCGATACTGCATGGTGTTCAATAGGCGAAGTAATTATATGCCTGCAACCCAAATCTCTTACTGCCGCTTTAATTGCAGTATTGCTGCTTTCGGTTCCCCCGCTGGTAAAAAATATTTCGGCAGGGTGTGCATTCAAAATTTTTGCAACCGATTTTCGGGCATTTTCCACCGCCAGCCTGGTTTCTCTTCCATAAGAATAAATGGAAGAAGGGTTGCCAAATTTTTCGGTTAAATAAGGCATCATCACTTCCAGTACAGAAGGGTCAAGTGCCGTGGTGGCTGCATTGTCAAAATAAACTCTGCTCATGTTTTGTAAATAATTTATTGAGTAACTTCTTTAATATCTTTCATTAAACGCATAGCAATATTATCGGCGGTGGTTTCAAAATTACTTTCGGCATATATGCGAATAATGGGCTCGGTATTGCTGCTGCGCAAATGCACCCAGTCATTGTCAAAATGAATTTTTAATCCATCGGTTTCAATGGATGGATTGTGAGGGTATTTTGCTTTTATTTTTTCAAAAATTTCTTTTACATCCAAATCTTTTCCAAGCGAAATTTTGTTTTTGCTGATAAAATAATCCGGGTAAGTGTTTCTAAGTTTTTTAATGCTTTTGCCGCTATGCGCCAGATGCGAAAGAAATAATGCTATGCCTATTAAAGCATCCCTGCCATAATGCAGTTCGGGAACAATGATGCCACCATTGCCTTCGCCGCCAATAACTGCTTTTTTTTCCTTCATTAAATTAACCACATTCACTTCGCCTACTGCACTGGCAAAATATTTACCGCCATGTTTTTCGGTTACATCTTTTAAAGCCTGTGTAGAAGATAAATTGCTTACCGTATTGCCTTTGTTTTTGCTCAACACATAATCGGCCACAGCAACCAGGGTATATTCTTCTCCAAACATGCTGCCATCTTCACATACAAAACAAAGCCGGTCCACATCGGGGTCAACCGCTATGCCCAACGAAGCTTTTTTTGCTAATACTTCCTGGCTGAGTTGTGATAAATTTTCGGGCAAGGGTTCGGGATTGTGGGCAAATTTTCCGGTAATGTCTTCATTTAATACCAGCACATCATTTACACCCAATGCATTTAACAAAGCCGGTACTGCTGTAGCGCCGGTACTATTAACTGCATCCAGCACTATTTTAAAATTGGCAGCAGCAATTGCTTCTTTGTCAACTAAAGCATGTTGTAAAATGGCTTCAATATGTTTATCGAGCAAAGTTTCATCCACCATGGTATGGCCTAATTTTTCTACGCTTGCAAAATCGAATGCCTCTTTTTCGGCCAGCTCTAAAATTAATTTTCCTTCATCGCCACTTATAAACTCACCTTTGTTGTTCAGTAATTTTAAAGCGTTCCATTCTTGTGGATTGTGACTTGCCGTTAAAATAATTCCACCATCTGCTTTAGTAAAAACCACTGCCATTTCTACGGTTGGCGTGGTACTTAAATCCACATCAATTACATCAATACCCAAACCATTGAGTGTAGCAACTACTAAACTTTTTACCATTACACCGCTTATGCGTCCATCACGGCCAACAACTACCTTTTTTTTAACTGAATTCTTTTTGCTTCCCTGCAATAACCAGGTGCCATAAGCTGCAGTAAATTTTACAATATCAACAGGTGTAAGATTATCATTTGTAGCGCCGCCAATTGTGCCACGAATACCGGAAATACTTTTTATGAGCGACATTTTGTGTGTAAGTTTAAGGGCTGCAAAGATAACTGTTAAAAAGTAAAATTGCTATTTTAAATGGAATATCGGGCACATCTTTACCCATATAAAATTAACTTTGCCTCATGCAACAAGCCTGGTTTAAAGATTGGTTCAACTCTCCCTATTATCACCTCTTATATTTTAAACGAGATGAAACAGAAGCAGCCGCTTTTATTGATAAATTAATCAACTACCTGCAACCCTTACAAGGAGCAAAAATGCTGGATGTAGCCTGTGGCAAGGGCCGCCATTCCTTACAATTGGCCAACAAAGGATTTGATGTTACCGGCATTGACCTTAGTATTGACAGCATTAATCATGCATTACAATTTGAAACTGGCAATCTTCATTTTATGAAGCATGATATGCGCCTACCATTTTGGATAAGGTACTTTGATTATGCCTTTAACTTTTTTACCAGCTTTGGATATTTCAGCACCCAAAGAGAGCATGATAATGCCATTCATTCCATAGCCACATCTTTAAAAAATGGCGGAACCTTTGTAATGGATTATTTGAACGTACATTTTTCGGAAGACCATACCGTACACCATACCGAAAAAGAAATTGAAGGCATCAATTTTGTAATTACAAAATGGTACGATGAAAATTTTTTCTACAAAAAAATAGTGGTGGAAGATGAGGCTCTCAGCGAACCATTAGAATACAGCGAAAAAGTGGCTAAGTTTTCTTTAGGCGATTTTACCGAAATGTTTGCCTACCAGGGCATACAAATCCAGGAGGTTTTTGGCGATTATCAATTTGGCCATTATAATGTAAAGAGTTCGCCCAGGTTAATAATGATTGCAAAAAAAGTGAAATAGATTTTTACATCGAAAGCGGTAAGGCACTAGCTAAAAGCTATTTATTATTCACCAACATCCACTTAGCCGTTTCATATAGAGCAGATGTTAACCTGCTCATTTTTTGTTTTACGGCTTCTTCATCTTTGGTACTAAGCGCAGGCAGGCCGTTGCGTACAGGAATCAATTCTTCTTTTTGGATACGAATATTTTTACGATAAAAATAATTATCATCCACTACACCAATCCAACCCGGCGCATGATAAATGATAAAAGCAGCATTGCCATTTTTTGTGGTATCCAATAAATTTCTTCCTAAGGTTGTATTGTGGTAAGGCATTTGCAGCATTCCGGCAATGGTAGGCAATACATCAATTTGCGAAACGGCTTCTTTTCTTTTTTGTGCTCCCAATAAATGAGGAGCATAAAATAACAAAGGAACATGCTCTTCGGAAAGCCGTTGATTGGTCCAGGCCGATGGATAAATGTTGGTAGCATTACCTTCTACTCCATGATCACCTACAAACACAAAAATGGTATTTGCAAAATACTCCTCTTTGGATGCAGCTTCAATAAACTTTTTAAAACAATAATCGGTATAAGCAAAAGCATTGAATTCTTTCTCCGACTCAAAGCCATATTTTTTCAGGCTGTCTTCGGGTATGCTTCGTTGCAAAAAATCTTTATCTTCTTCGGGTATATTGAATGGGCGATGGTTATCTGCAGTTTGTATTATGCTGAAAAAAGGTTTTTGCTGCCGGGCCATTACTTCGTTTGCTTCTAAAAAAAGATTTTTATCGCTAATGCCCCACACATTTATTTTAGGTGCTTTATAACTACCCTCTTCATAAATTTTTACCCCGTTAATATTATTTACCAACCCTGTGAAATTATTGAACTGGCTTCGGCCTCCTATAAAATAAAACTTATCGTAACCGGCAAAATCATTTATGATGGTTCTTTGTTTTACAGTGGCTTCATTTCGAGTAGCAAACTTACTCAACTGTACATCGGGAATTCCTGTAAGAATACTAAACACACCTCTGGCCGTACCAAAGCTGGGCGAAAAACATCTTTCAAAAAAAACACCCTGTTTACTAAGCGAATCAAAATAAGGCGTACTGTTAAGTGGGTTACCACTCATAGTACTTTTATACATGCTAAAGCTTTCGCAAATCACCAATACTATATTAGGTTGACTTTCCAGGGCGCTGCTGCCCGCATGTTCAAGTCTTTGGTAAGAACCGTGCCTTACGTTCTTTTTTGATAAATTTAAAAATGCATCCATATCACTATAATATTTTTTGGAATCATTTTTAAAATCGGGTTTACTGAATCGTAAAGTGGTAAAAAAGTTTTGCAATGGATTAAGTGCCAAATTGCTTTTGAAAGCATCATTTAAATTAAATGCCCTGTAAAAGTTGAGCGGCTTATAAGTGAGAAAGCCATACATAAACCAACCCAGCATCAACAAAGCCAGCAAATGCCATCTTCTTTTAAAAGTAAACTTGTGAATGTGCATGTTGCGTCCTTCTACCCCCACATGTATGCGCCTGAACATCCAAATCATCATTAGTACCGCACCAACTAAAGCGATTAAAATCCATACCACCGGATAGGTTTGCCATATCATTTGTAAAGATTCCTGGGGGTCTTGTGCAAAAATGAGTGCATCAGCATTGAGCCTTGCATTTACATAAGAGAACTGTCCGAAATCTGCTCCATAAAAAAACAATACCAACAGGGTAAGAATTCCCAGGTAAATGGTCCAGATCCGCTTCATTCTTTCACTATAATAAGGCGATAGTTTTTTAAAGATGGATAAAAAAGCAATGGGAAAAAGTATAAAAGCAATCCAGCGTAAATCGTATTTAAGCCCCATCCAAAAAGCAGGTGCCAGTTCAATGATTGAAATATTTTCCGGCTTAAAAAATACAACTGTTGCCACACGAAATGCCGTGAATATAAAAAGGTAGATGAAAAATATTTTCACTAACCATTGAATAGTTTTTGGCACCAGCCATTTTGAAAGCATATCCCTTGTTTAATAGCAGTCTGCAAATATAATGGGTAGTATTGTTTTTTACTACTTCTATACATTTTATACATATTACTAAAGTGGCTCAATAGAAACATTTAACCTGCATTGCCTACTTTTGCTGCTATGCAATCGCTATTGGAACTGGACAAAGCTATTTTTACATTAATAAACAATCGCTGGAGCAATGGCTTTTTTGACGCCATGCTACCCCTAATCCGAAACCAATATACCTGGTTTCCTTTTTATTTGTTTTTAATGGCTTTTGCAGTAGTTAATTATAAAAAGAAAGCTTGGTGGTGGATATTATTTGCGGTAGGCACAGCCATTATCAGCAATTATATCAGCAGCGATTTAATTAAAGGAAACATTTACCGCCTTAGGCCCTGCAACGACCCTGCTATGGCAGATACGGTTCGTTTTTTGGTTGGATACCGGCCCAGGAGTTCCAGCTTTACTTCTTCCCATGCCACCAACCATTTTGCATTGGCTGCTTTTTTATACTATACATTAAAACAACATTTAGGCAATGGCTGGCATTTGCTATTTGCTTGGGCAGGTATTATTTGTTATTCACAGGTGTATGTTGGGGTACATTATCCGCTCGATGTAATAGCCGGAGGTTTAATTGGGTTTATTTTCGGATATTTGTGCGCTAAATTGTACAATAAAAACTATTCTTTAGTTTAACCACCCAACATGACCGAGATATTTATATTGGTTTTCCTTATTGTTTTAAATGCCCTGTTTGTAATGGCCGAAATGGCCCTGGTAAGTGTGCGCAAAGGAAGATTGGAAACCTTAAAAAACAAAGGCAGCCGCAAAGCTGCAATAGCGCTAAAGTTGGCCGAAAACCCGGATAAGTTTTTATCTACGGTTCAAATATTTATTACCCTTATTTCAATATTAACGGGTTTGTACAGTGGCGAAAAATTCAGTAAAGACCTTCAGCCGTTTTTTGAACAGTTTGAATCTTTGAAACCCTATGCTGCATCAATTTCCACTACATTAATTGTCGTGCTGGTAACTTTTTTGTCCATCATTTTTGGGGAACTGATACCAAAAAGAATTGCCCTTACCAAAGCAGCAAGCATAGCACTTGCAGTAGCCGAGCCCATGAACTTTTTATCGAAATTAGCCTACCCGGTGGTTGGCTTGTTATCTTTTATAAGCAATGGATTTTTTAAGCTCTTTAAAATAGGCAATGTAGGCGATAGCGCTGTTACCGAAGAAGAAATAAAAGCATTGGTATTGGAAGGCAGCGAAACCGGTGAAATTGAAGAAGATGAACGAGACATTATTGAAAGGGTTTTTCATTTAGGCGACCGCAGCATTACTTCTTTAATGACACACCGAACAGACATTGTATGGTTTGATGTGAATCAAACGGTTGACGATGTAAGAAAGCACGAAAACCTTGCCTTTAGCACCTACCCTGTTTGCGAAGAAACGGTTGACAATATTAAAGGCCTCATCTCTATTAAAGACTTATTTAAAGCTTCTTCGGGTACGCCTTTAAGTGAGTTGGCAAAACCGGCATTATTTGTACCCGAAAATAATAAGGCGTATCAATTGCTTGAAAAATTTAAATCAACCAAAATACATACCAGTTTTATTGTAAATGAATATGGCACATTAGAAGGGATGATTACCCTCAACGATATTTTAGAAGCCATAGTGGGTGAAGTGCCTCAATCGGGGCAGGATGAATATGAAATCATAAAAAGAGAAGATGGCACCTACCTGGTTGAAGCACAATTACAGTTCTACGATTTTCTCTCTTACTTCAACCGTGCCGACTGGCAGGATGTAGATGAACAGGATTTTGACACCGTTGCCGGATTTGTATTGCATGAGTTGGAGCATATCCCAACAACCGGCGAAAACTTTGAATGGAGAGATTTTAAATTTGAAGTAATTGATATGGATGGCCAGCGAATAGATAAAATATTGGTAACAGTACCTGCCGACGTAAAAGAAGAATTGGAGGAAGAAGAAACCGGAAACGAACCTTGAGTTAAAAGGATAGAGTGGCCCTGCTTTCGGGGTTGTTTAGCTTAGTACTTTTTCGTTGACCATTTACCACCACATGCATTAGCCCCATTTGCTGCGGGTGATAACTGTACAAAAGATCATTAAAAATGCTGATGGTTTTTGGACTGCTTACCTGTTGTACTTCAAAATAACTTTCAATGGCTTCTTCTACTCTTTCGTAACCCAGGTAATGCAGTACGACAGGTTTATCATTAACGGTTAGTGCAAAATGTTTTTTTATATAATCGCTTACTAATTTATCCATAGCGGCTCTATTGCCGGGGTTAATCAAATCCACATGCGTTTTATAATCTAACCGAAGCGTTCTTTCAAAATCATCCGTAAATAACTTGCAACTAATTTCAAGCGTTTGCTCTTTGGCGTTATGGTCTATTTGCATCACGCTTACATAAATGGGATGCCGTGCAGCGCCGGTAAAAAGCAGACAAACGATGGCTCCTAAAAACCACTTATGTAAAAATTTGTTCATTCGGTTAATATAGTGTTTAATATTATTAAATTTGAAACCAGGTACATTACAAACATAGCAATAAAATAAAAGTAGCTATATCAGGCATGAACGATTTCACAATTTATTTTGAAGAAGGCTGGAACCATATCATTAGCTCAGATGCCTTAGACCACCAGTTATTTATTGTAGCATTGGCTGCCATTTATTTGGTAAACGATTGGAAAAAAGTATTGATACTGGTTACTGCATTTACCATTGGCCATTCACTTACATTGGCTTTAAGTACCTTTAATTTAATAAAAGTAAACAGTAATTGGGTAGAATTTCTTATACCGCTAACCATCGTAATTACAGCAATACAAAATTTATACAAAACCGAAAAACACTATGGCCATTACAGAATGCAATATTGCCTGGCATTATTTTTTGGTTTAATTCATGGGCTTGGCTTTGCAAACACTATCCGTTTTATGCTGGCAGAAAGCCAGAGCATTACCATGCCATTACTAAGTTTTAATATTGGATTGGAGGTAGGGCAACTAATGGTAGTTGGACTCATTTTATTAATGAGCTATCTTTTGGTAAATACACTAAAACTTAAACGTAAGTGGTGGGTGTGGACTTTATCAGGTACAGCTTTATTGATTTCGGGATACATTTGCATTCAACGCTGGCCATTATAACAAAAAATATAAATACATTAATCAGATAAAACAACAGCACAAATGAAACAGCTACTATTCATTTTCCTGCTATGCTTTGCAGGCTACGGCAGTATTGCCCAGGACATTAAAAATAATCCTGGCAGCAACCATGGCAATCGATTTGAACAATTGGGTACCATGTTGCCCACTGCAAATGAATACCGCACTGCAAGTGGTGCACCGGGGCCAAAATACTGGCAGCAACGATGCGATTACGACATAACCTGCGAATTGGATGAGCCCAACCGCAAACTAACAGGTAAGGAAACACTCACTTACTACAACAACTCTCCCGATGTACTCACCTACCTATGGCTGCAGTTAGATGAAAACCAGCATAGCAAAAAAAACAATTCAGGTTTTCAAACCAGCAATTTTATGCAAAAATCTGTTTCGGAAGATGATATTAAAAGAGCAAATGACAATGAAGATAAATATGGACACAATATCACTAAAGTAACCAATGCATTGGGAACTCCATTAAAATATACCATCAACAAAACAATGATGCGTATTGAACTGCCACAACCTTTAAAACCCGGACAACAATTTGTATTTAAAATTGACTGGAACTATTTTATCTCCGACCGTATGCAATATGGTGGCCGTGGAGGTTACGAACATTTTCCCGAAGATGGAAACGATTTGTTTACCATGACGCAATGGTTTCCCCGCATGTGCGTTTATAGCGATTTTCAGGGTTGGCAAAATCACCAGTTTGTAGGATCGGGTGAGTTTGCCCTCACTTTTGGCAATTATAAAGTAGCTATTACAGTACCTGCCGACCATGTGGTAATGGCTACCGGCGAAGGGCAAAACTATGCCCAGGTACTTTCGGCCACCGAAATGGCACGCTGGCAAAAAGCACAAACTGCAAAAGATGTAGTGGAAATAGTAACATTGGCTGAAGCCACTGCAAAAGAAAAAAAGAAATCTACACAAAAGAAAACCTGGATTTACAAAGCCAATATGGTGCGAGACTTTGCCTGGGGCAGCAGCAGAAAATTTGTATGGGATGCAATGCCCATTACTGTAGAAGGCAAAAAAGTAATGTGTATGAGTGGTTATGGCAAGGAAGCGTATAACCTATATCGTAAATACAGCACCAAAGTTGTGGCCCATACTATTAAAACCTATTCCAACTTCAGCATTCCATACCCGTACCCGGTAGCACAAAGCCTGGAAGCAGCTAACGGTATGGAATACCCTATGATATGCTTCAACTTTGGGCGCTGCGAAAAAGATGGCACCTACAGCGAAGGCACTAAAAACGGCATGATAGGCGTAATTATTCATGAGGTAGGNNGAATTATGGGACAATAAATTTCCGTCTAGCAAAGGCGCTGCTTATAAAATAGTGGACTATATGAAGATGCCCAAAGACCAATTGGAGCCTATTATGACCAATAGCGAAAACATTATTATGTTTGGCCCAAATGCTTATAGCAAACCGGCCACAGGTTTAAATATTTTAAGAGAAACCATAATGGGTAGAGAGTTGTTTGACTATGCATTTAAAGAATATGCTCGCCGATGGGCCTTTAAACATCCAACCCCTGCCGACCTTTTCCGCACCATGGAAGATGCCAGTGCTGTTGACTTAGACTGGTTTTGGCGTGGATGGTTTTTTGGCACAGATGCCTGCGACATTTCTTTAGATACTGTAAAATGGGCAAATCTCGATCCTCAGGGTGGCAATAGAACCAGCACCGGCAGAAACAGCACTCAGGCAGTTGCAAAACCTATTTTGAATAGCTTCGACGATATTTCTAAAATTAGAAACAGAGAAGATAAAAAAATTGTTTTCGCCGTTGATGCCGATACCAGCCTTAGAGATTTTTATTGGAGATATGCCAGAGACCTTGTAAAAGTAGATCCTACTCCGCACAGCGTAAACTTCCCTGCTAATACAGATACTCTTACCAATAGTGAGAAGCAAGACATTGCCGGTAGCACATATATGTATGAATTAACTTTTAGCAACAAAGGCGGATTAGTGATGCCACTCATTATTGAATGGACTTACAAAGACGGTTCAAAAGAAATCAATCGTATCGACGCTCAGGTATGGCGAAAGAATGAAAACAAGGTTACCAAATCGTTCATTAAAAATAAAGAAGTGGCTTCTGTAAAACTTGATCCCATGAGAGAAACTGCCGACATTAATGAATCAAACAACACATGGAATGTTACAAGCGAGCCTTCTAAATTCCAACTCTTTAAATCTCGTGGACGCCAGGCAAGAGGCGCAGGAGGTGGCAACAACCCAATGCAGAAAGAAATTAAATAATAACATTACAATAATATTAGAAGAACTGCTCAAAAGGCGGTTCTTCTTTTTTGCTTCAAACTATATTTATGAAAAAACAATTTTTCTTCCTTTTACTTATTGTACAAGCTGTATTTTCTTTTGCTCAACCTGCTACAGTTGATACTGTTTCTTTTTACAGCAAAGCATTGCAAAAAAACACAAAAGCAGTTGTGATTAAACCTTTGGCCTATCCATCAAAACAAAGCTTCCCGGTATTGTATTTATTACATGGTTATTCCGGCGATTATAGGAATTGGATTACTAAAGTTCCGCTTATAAAAGATTACGCTACTACTTATAATATGATAGTGGTTTGTCCCGATGGCGAAAACAGTTGGTATGTAAACGAACCGGGCAGTAATAAAAATCAATTCGAAAATTTTATAAGTACAGAATTGGTGAATTATATTGATAAAAACTATGCAACCCTTACTGATAAAAACCATAGAGCCATATCGGGCCTTAGCATGGGCGGTCATGGCGCTTTAACCCTTGCTACAAAACATCCGCAGGTTTTTGGTGCAGCCGGCAGCATGAGTGGCGCTGTGGATATGCTTGCATTAAAATCTAAATACAATACCAACTTAATTGCAGGCGACAGCAGCGTAACTCACTTTAAATGGAAAAACCATTCGGCTTTGGAATTGATGGACAGCACTCGTGCAAAAGAACTCACATTGATAATTGACTGTGGAGTTGAAGATATTTTTATTGAGCACAACCGCTCGCTGCACCAAAAACTGCTGACCCAAAAAATAAAACATGATTATATTGAAAGAGCCGGCGGGCACAATTGGTATTACTGGGAAAATTCCCTGCCCTACCAAATGCTTTTCTTTAAAAGATATTTTGATAGAGAATAATTAATCACTCCTATTTTGCCAAGGGCAGCTTATTCTTTTTCAAAAGAAAAACTATGTTTGCAGGCTTAAACAAAAGCAAATTCTTTTTAATTGCAAACAATGATTACAGATATTTCCTGGTTGAGCAGAACCGCTTTATTAATTGGCGAAGAAAAAATATGGCGGCTCACTAAAAAGCATGTGATGCTGGTAGGCATGGGCGGCGTAGGTTCTTTTGCTGCCGAATTTATTTGCAGGGCTGGCATTGGCAAAATGACCATTATTGATGGAGATGTAGTGGACCCATCCAATCGTAACAGGCAATTGCCTGCGTTGGCTACTAATCATGGAGTTTCAAAAGCCGATATTATGGCCGAAAGATTGAAAGCCATNNATTGACAGCATTACACCCAAACTCACTTTAATTAAAAAAGCTTATGCCGAACAACTGCCCATTGTAAGCAGTATGGGTGCAGGAGGAAAGCTTGATCCCACTGCTTTAAAAGTAGCCGATATTTCAAAAACCTATCAATGCCCCTTTGCACAGCAAATAAGAAAAATGCTCAAGAAAGACAAAATTTACAAAGGCATTAAAACCGTTTTCTCACCCGAAGAAGCCGACAAAAAAAGCATCATGCATACCGACGGCAGCAATTACAAAAAATCGGCTTACGGAACCATTAGTTATTTACCGGCAACCTTTGGTGCGGTGTTAGCCTCAGTGGTGATAAGAGATTTGATGGATGAGGAGGAAGTAAAAAGTAAAAATTAAAAAGGCAAAATTGCCCTTTACCAATCGGGATGCCTATTTATTTTTTTTCAACTAAATTAAAACTAGGTTATGCCAAAGCGTTACAAGTGGGTTTGAGTAATGCACAAATATGCGACCGCCTTCTTGAAACAGGTACTTCAATATTCTGCGAAAGAAAAATGGTTTTGGGTACATGCGTAGCCTGCACATGATTAATGTTGATGAGATAAGAGCTATGCACCCTTACAAAATTCCCTGCCGGTAATAATGCCTGAAAATATTTCAATGTTTTAGCAGCCATTATAAACTTCCTGTTGCCTTTTAAAAATAGTTTTGTATAGTTGCTGCTGGCTTGCAGGCAAATGATGTCGTTGGTATGAATGATATATTTGCCATCTGAAAGTTTAAGTATTAACGGACTCATACAGTTATTTTCCTTTTACTTCAAAAGCAACTCCTGTTTTAATTACAATGGAAGCTCCTTCTTTTGCCGTTAAGCTATACACGTTTGCATTAGATGAAACCACAGGATACCTACTGATGCCGGATGGAATAGTAACATCTACAAACTCATCGGGTACCAGGCTACATTCCCAGTTGGCACTGTTGGCCCAGGCGGTATCTGAATTACCCGTCCAGGTGGCTTTAATGCGCAATTGGTAAGTATCGCTATATAATATGCCCCCTGCTGTTGTAATTACACAACGGTATTTATTAAACGCATAATTGGTTGGGGGATTTTTAATAATTAATGAATCTTGTATGCTGCCAAAATAAAAAGGCCCATCTGTAATATTATTAAAACCGCTGCCGCTATTTACCTGCCATTGGTACTTGATACCGGTAGTGCCCGCTGTGCTAAAGCCGGTAAGCAAGGTATTGCAATAAGGCGAAAAAATTTTTTCGCCAATGCGGTTACCCAGTTTATCGTAACTGTACTCTATCCTCTTACCATCGGCATAATCAATAGCCGTTAACCTGCTTTGGGTATCGTAGGTAAAGGTTTGGGCGGAACAGTTAGTTGTAAAAACGAGTAATAGTATATTTATGAGTCGATTCATTTTAATATTATTAGTTTCAAAAAATCATCAAAGAAAAATTGAAGTTATTTGCAATGCATATTACTACCACTACCTTCGGGAGTACATTTTCCTCCAAATATTTCAATACTTAATTCCGATAAAATCCTGCCTAATTCCTTTGGATTAGTATGTAAAGTCGTTTTTTTATAAAGCCCATGTAAATACCATAAATCAGTATCTGATGCAGAAGGGTCAAGTCCAATTTTTACAAACTGAATAAGGAAATCTTTATCATTTTGTCCAATAGGCAGTTTTTTAATTAACCATATCAAAATCTTACTGCCAACCAAATCTCGAAGCTGACCAAAAAAATCAACAATCCATGCACTTTTATCAAGTATTGTTCCAATGGAAATTTTTCCGCTTGGATCAATAAATAGTAAAGGATTATTATTCCCATACGGATACAAATTAGTAGCCCACACCGGGTCCTCACTATTAAACCTGCCCACACTTGGCTGGTAGTACCTTGCCCTCATAAAAGTTAAGTCTTTACTCTCGTAGCCTACGCCGTACTTGCCCACATAGCGGTAAGAATTAAAATCTTCTTCCTGCACTTGTTGGGTTTCGCCAAATGAGCCATACTGGTATTGGTGTGTAATGGTTTGGCTGCTGTTGGTAATGGCTACGGTGCTGCCCCTAAAATCGTGGTGGTAATAGTAGGGCTGGCCGGTGCTTATTTTTACTCTTGCAATCATACCCAGGCCATGTATGTAATAATATTGCGCATTACCATTGGCATCGGTTTCTATTAATACATTATAAGCATTGTCTAAAACATAACGGGTATTGTTTCGGCGGCGGCGCTGGCCCAGGCCATCGTACTCGTAAGTAATGCTGTTATTGCCCTGGCTGTATTGCAATAAATTATTTTTAGGGTCGTAACTGTAATTTATATTGCCGGTATTTTTTAAAATGGCGGTAAGGTTGCCGTTGTTATCATAACTGTAACTGTCGGTATTTTTTGTAAGCAGGCGGTTGGTATTGCTGTAGGTATAGGCAATGCTATCGGCAAAAGCAGGTGGCGTTTGCATAAAGGGCTGGTTAAAAATTTCTTTTTTATGATTGCCCAATACATCTAACTCAAAACCATAAGCAGCAATAATGCTACCATCCGCTTTTACGGTTACCATGCTATCCATTCTTCCGGCGGCATCGTAAAAATATTTTACAAGGGTACCATTGGCATTGGTTTGGGTATTTAGGCGGCCATCTGCCAAATAATTATAGATAGCCCATGGGGTATTGTTATTGTCTTTTACCACGGTAAGGCGGTTGTTGGCATCGTAATCGTATTTTACCGCAACTCCATTGGGATAGGTAATTTTTGTAATGTTATTATTGTTGTCGTACTCATAACCAACTGTATTATTTGCAAAATCATTATAGTTAACAGCAGTAATTCGTTTTAATGCATCGTAAGTATATGTTATGGCTTTACCGTTTCGGGTAATGCTTTGCAGGCTGTTATCGGCATAATAATTATAGCTTGCATAGCCATCATTTACCAATAAATCTTTATCATTAAACTGGTTGGTAAAATTTACTCCATTGGGGTTAATAAATTTTTTAAGCCTGCCATCATCACTATACTGGTATTGTTTTATGGCATTGCCAAACTGTTCCTTTATTAACTGGTCGTTATCGTTATACGTTAAGTAAGTAATATTGCCTTTGGCATTTTCCACTTCAATTAAATTATTGTTTTTATCAAAGCGGTATTGGGTAATTATGTTTAGGCCACTGGTATCAAAGCTTTCCTGCAACATATTGTCGTTGGCATCGTACAAATAGTTTGTACCAATATTATTGGGGTTTATGCTTTTGAGCAATCGGCCATAGGCATCATTTTCTGCTTTTGAAATTATGCCTAAAGGCAATTTGGTTTGGGTTAAGTTGCCAAAGGCATCATAATAAAATTTAGTACCAATAAGTGATGGGTTTGTAATACTATCGACTGTGCCGTTGGCATTAGGTGCAATTTTTGTAACCACTCCATTGGGTGCATCTATTTGTGTTAACTGCCCGGTTGGGTTATAAGTAAAATAGGTAGTATTGTTTCGGCCATCCGTTTTTTGGGTAATGTCGTTAAAGCTGTTATACTGCATGGTTTCGGTAATATTTATACCGGGTGCAGTTTTTGTAATGCTTAACAAATTACCATTGCTGCTGTACACCGGTATTACTTCTACATTGGTTAAACTGTCTTTAATTTTGGTAGGCAACAAGGGGTTTACAGCATCGGTATATTCCATGCCGGTGTTGTAATTGGGGCCACTGGCACTAACGGGCATATTGTATTGGTTGTTGCGCATGGTTTGCTCCTGCATAATGCCGTTACTGATGTTTTTAATTTTAATATCGGTATAATTACTGCTGGCAGTATGAGTGGCAGTGGTTTGTATAAGGGTTTGTTGTGAGCCATTAACATCGGTGCTGGTTAGTTTGTTGCCGTTGCTGTATTTATTGGTAATGGTATTGCCCTTTGGCATTATAATTTTTGTGATTAAATATTGCTGGCCGGGCAGGCTGCTGTAATTATAAATGGTAAAATCATTTTTAGGATTGGTATATTTTACCAGGCGTTTGGCAACATATTCAAAATGTACAGCCTTGTGCAAACTACCTGCATTGGCACTTACTGAATCTATTAAATTGGTATTGGGAAAATAGGTAAACACAATTTTTCTATTGTGTGAATCATCTACTTCTTTTAAGCGTTTAATGTTGATGCCTGTAACTGCGCTATAACCATTTTCGTAAGTTAGGTTTACGGTATTATTGTGCCTGTCTTTTACAGAAACCAAAACCAGGATGGGGGCATTTACGCCCGGTAATTTTTGAAACCGATAAGTTACCTGGCTTTTGGTTTTTATAAAAATTTCCGTAGGGTTAATATTGTCTTTGGTAAGTTCATCATAAACTGCTTGTGTTACATATATATTAGTGTTGGGGTTATATACTTGTACATTGCCACTGCTCCACATTATAAGGTAACGGTCGTCGGTAGTGGATGATGTAACGCCTGTATCTACCAAAATATAATTATTGTAATTGTGGTTCCAGCCCACACCAAGGGTTTGCTGGTTATAATTCATGTTGCCCGATTCATTTCTACCTATTACGCCTTCGTCGGGAATTTCGGTACTGGCTGCATTGTAATTAAAAGAAAAACTTAAAGAAGGCACCCCTTTTATGGTAAACGGCGTTTCGCCATAGCTGCTAAAATTACCTTCGCCCAACGAAGGATTGTTACCCACTATTTCATTTCGGTTGTAAGGAATATGAAAATCGGCATCGGTAATTTCGGGCTTGCTGCAAATTTGTAAAATGCGGTACAGCATTAAAAAGGCTTCCACTCTTTTTGAGGCTTCAAACGGTCTGAAGTTTTCAAAACCTGCACCTTGTTTTATTAAACCCATTTGAGCAGCTTTTACTATATAGCCATACACTTCGGTACCCGGCAGTACATCGGCATAAGGATTGGGCAGGCTTTCATCGGGTTTAATATTCCAGGCTTCCATTAATACTTTTAAGGTATAGCCTCGTACAATGGTATCGTTGGCATGAAAGTTTAACCTACTGGGATTAAATGGCGCAATACCGTCACCATAATCAATATAACTTAAAAATTTAGCGGCATTAAAATAATAGCTGTTGTTGGCATTGGAAATTTGCAAGTCGCCAAATAAAGACGGTAAATAAGTAGCAAGCGTTACTGGCTCTGTAGTGCCTACTAAGCCACGATAAGTAATTTTAGCCAGGTCGGCACGCAAAATTTTATTCTGGTTAAAAATACCATCCTGAGGATTGTTAATTATATCGTACTTACATAAAAAATGAGTGGCAATAGAATCTTCTCCACTTGGAGAATTGGTAATGGTACATTGCGCTGTGGCTGTGGCTTTATAAAAACTATCTGCCGTTACACTACTCCATAAGCCATTGTTTTTTCTAAACCTCGAATGGATAATATGCCAGCCAGTATCGGCATTGTTTACATCGGCATTCAGGTCAATATTTGCAGGGTTTGTTATAGAAAGAGTGGTAGCAAAACCCATTGTAGAATCTACCCAATACTGGTATTGCCAGCCGTTGTTGCCAGTTTCGGTTTTTAAAAATGTTGTAGCTGTAATGCCACTCCACAAACCATTTGTTTTTTGAAAGCGGCTGTATAAAATATTAGTGCCTAAGGGTGCATCGTTGGTATTAATGTTTACATCTACATTATTTAAATTGCTAATTGTAGTAGCGGTTCGGTTATCAAAATTATTATTAAACCAGTACTCCATTTTTGTGCTACCCGAAACAATGCTGGTTTTGGTAAAGGTAGATGTAGCAATACTGCTCCAGTTATCGGCACCGGTTTTAAAACGATAAGATATATTGTGTGTACCTAAATCTAATGCATCTATAGGCAACGTTAAATCAATATTATTAAGGCTGGAAACAACCATGCTTTGCCTGTTTGCAAAAGCTTGGTCAAACCAATATTCCATTTGCTGTTCGGCAGAGCCACTATTTCCCTTATAAAAACTGCTTTGGGTTATACTGCTACGCAAACCGGTATTATCTGTAAAATAAAAATAGGCCGTATGATTACCAGTCGATAATTGGCTGGTAGGTAAAAAAATGTCGGCATCATTATTAATAGACATATTACTAACCGGTCCGTTATCAAACCAATAATACATTTGAGCATAGTTTACCGTAGCAATGGTTTGGCCTGTAGAAAAGGAACGGGCTTTGTACAAGGAAGTTCCTTTATTGGTATTTACCCTTACCCGCCAATAATAAGTTTTGTTAGGCAATGCACCTGACCAGGAAAAATTACTTTGGGTTAAAGTGCTTCCTGTAGCCGGATAATCGAGCAGGTATGGCCCATTGTATTGCTCATACAATAAACCTGCGTTATCGGAAACCTGTATGCGGTAGGCATTGGCGTTTTGCACATCTTCCCAATCGAACAGAACAGGGCTTGCAATATTTGAAGCCCCAAAAGCAGGGGAAATTAATATCGGTGGCGCAGGCAATGTTAGCAAGCGCCGTACTTCATCATTAGGCGAAAAATCGGTTGAGAGGTTGGAGCGAACCCTCCAAAAGTATTCGGTATTGGGTTGTAGTGAATATGCCTTGCTGCTAACATTGCCCACATTTGCATTTATAACTGTTGAATTAAAAGTGGATGTGGTGGAAATTTGGATATAGTAGGAAGAAGCATTGGGTAAAGCGTTCCAGCTAAAATTTATATTTTCTGAGTGTTGTTGGGCGTTGTTGATGGGGGAAGTTAA
>DEHT01000028.1 GCA_002352045.1 Chitinophagaceae bacterium UBA2793
GAACCTACGACCTTCGGGTTATGAGCCCGACGAGCTACCGCTGCTCTACTTCGCAGCGCAAAGATAAGAGCAAACAGTTTAGCTGCCAAATCAAATTCAATTTTAGAGCAAAGAAATTTTAATCTGCTTTTGATACACTACTGGCTCCACTGGTTTTTATATTAGTTACAACCGCCGTTCCTTTGTAGCGAATACTACTGGCGCCGGATGCTTCCACTCTCATTTCCTTCATCACCGTAAAGTATATACTACTTGCACCGGAAGCATCCAGGTTAGCTTTATCAATAGAGAGGCCATAAGCATTTAAATCGCTGGCACCATTGCATTCTATTTTTGCATCGATGGCCATACCGGATAGCTGTGCTTTGCTGGCACCACTTAATTCAATATTCAAATAATTAACTTTCAATTTTGCCTTAATGGTGCTGGCACCCGAAACCTCTAGTTTTAAAGAAGACAAATCAACTACATCTACTGCTACCACATCGGTGGCGCCGGATGCTTCTAATTCTTCCAATTTTGTAAACGAAACATACACGGTGAGTTTTCTGTTTCGTCTATTCGACAAAACTGTATTATTGTTTTTAGAATAAATTTTGAGTGTGTTCCCTTCAATTTCTGTTACAATATCATCTTTGTAACTTTCTTCATTGGCACTTACAGCTATTGATTGTTCTGTACCCTGTGTTATGATGAGTTTTATTGCATGAGATACATCAATCTTGGTAAAACTCCTGCCATTGAGGTTACGCAAACTTGCATTTTGATCTACAATGGTTTTTTGCTGAGCTAAGGAAGTACTCAAACTAAACAGGCATATTAATAAATAAATTATTTTTTTCATTTCTACTTTGCTTTTTTTACTGACCCACCACTGTGTAAATCGGTTTTAATGAGTGTTGCGTTTCCGGTATATTTAATATCGCCACCGCTGTGTGCAGATGCCGTTAATTCTTTTTGAACCTCTATTTTAATGGTTCCGCCACTATGTGCCGATGCTATACAATAATTGCTTACCAGGTTTGCTCCTTTAAATATAGATCCACTATGCGATGTAACCTGCAGCTTTTCTACATTACCCGATATTATTGCTTCTGCACCACTACTACTATTAACTGTTACATTGCCTGCATTAATGGCACCTTTGATAATACTACCGCTTGAAACTGTAAGATTGAGCAAGCCGGTTTTTAAGGTATTGGTTAAATTGGTAATGGAGCCTGCGGCACAGGAAATGGCTTCCAGGTTTTTGTATGTAACATAGGCTTTCATTTGTACGTTTTTCATTTTGGTAGATTTGTTTTTGGAATCATAATAAATTTTCAATGTTCCATCTACTACTTCGGTTTTAAAGCCTGCTTCGTACCTGCTGTCTGATACGATTATTGAAACAGCGCTTTCATTTCCCTGTGTAAGATATAATTCTACACCGGTACTTACCGAAACTTTTGAAAATTGCCCTGCCAATGTTCTTGCTATGGAATTGGGAGGAGTAGTTTGCGCTGCCGAATGCAAGGCAAAGCAGATCATTAATTTGGTTAATAAAAATTTCATGGCTATACTTTTTTATATGTTACGAATAGCTCTTTTAAAAAGTTACAGGAAAAAATATTTTTTTAAAAACCGGATAGCCGTAGCTTTGCTTCATAATTATTTAAAACACGACTGAATTGCCGGGGTGCTTCTATATTGAGGCTGAGATTACACCCGATAACCTGCACAGGATAATGCCTGCGAAGGGAGTTAAATTGTACGTCATAAGTGGATTGCCACGGTTTTTCAGCACAATACATTAAAATGAAAAAACATTTGACAGAATTTTTTCTGGCGCTGGCCGTTGCTAATTGCACAAATGCTCAATCACAAGTTTCTTTTAACGACACAAGTTTTTTGCAGCCCGTTGAAATAAATGCGATAAGGGCAACAGACAAAACGCCTATTGCAAAAACAAACCTCATCAAAAAAGAGATTGAGGCAAAGAACATTGGGCAAGATCTACCCTATATTTTAAACAGCACTCCATCGGTAGTGGCCAATTCTGATGCCGGCAACGGAATTGGATATACCGGCATTCGCATTAGAGGCACCGATGCTACCAGGATAAATATTACTTTGAATGGCATTCCATTTAACGATGCCGAAAGCCAGGGTAGTTTTTTGGTGAATGTACCAGATATAGCAAGTAGTGCCGGAAGCATACAAATACAAAGAGGTGTAGGCACCAGCACCAATGGTGTGGGTGCTTTTGGTGGCAGCATTAACCTTAGCACCAATGAAATAAATACGCAAAAATATCTTGAATTGAATAGCACCGCAGGTAGTTTTTACAGTTTTAAAAACACTTTAAAATTTGGAACGGGGCTATTGGGTAAAAATTTTTCGTTTGATGGAAGGCTTAGCCAAATATCCAGCGATGGATATTTGGACCGAGCATCCAGCGCTTTACAATCTTATTATGGAAGCCTTGCTTACCTTTCAAAAAAAAATTCGTTGCGTTTGAATATTTTTAACGGGCGTGAAAAAACTTACCAGGCCTGGAATGGTGTAGATGAAACAACTTTAAAAACCAAACGCCGTTACAACAGTGCAGGCACAGAGGCTCCAGGCGAGCCTTATAGCAACGAAACAGATAATTACAATCAAACACATTACCAGCTTTTTTACAATCAACAATTCAATTCAAAATGGAAGGGAAATGTTGCTTTGTTTCTCACAAGGGGCAAAGGGTATTATGAACAATATAAAGCCAACGAAGAGTTGGCCGATTATTCAATTCCAAATTATAACGATAATGGCAACATCATTTCAGAAATGGACATTATTCGTCAACTGCATCTTGATAATTATTTTTATGGCAGCATATTTTCGGCTCAATACAATAGTTCCAAAACTCAATTGATTATTGGAGGTGCTGCAATGCAATATGATGGCAACCATTTTGGAAAAGTAATTAGCGGAACGTTGCCGGCTGCCATACCACCCAATCACAGTTATTACAATAACGATGGCTCAAAGAATGATTACAATCTTTATACAAAATGGACTCAAAAAATTGTAAAGGGATTTTACAGTTTTGTTGATATACAGGGCCGGCATGTAAGCTATACCATAAAAGGTTTCAGAAAAAATCCAGGCATTTCAATTAATGAAAGTTATGAATTTTTTAATCCCAAAGCCGGGCTTACCTTTTCATGGAGTAATTCCATGAAACTGTATGCCAGCTATGGCCGGGCAAGCAAAGAGCCCAACAGAGACGACTATGAAGAAAGCGATGTAAGTAAAATGGCAAAGCCAGAAAAATTAGACGATTACGAAGCAGGGTTTGAATACAGCAGCAAGATTGCTTCAGTTGGAATAAACCTTTATTATATGAATTATAAAAACCAATTGGTTTTAACAGGAAAAATAAATGATGTGGGCGCATATACCCGAAATAATATTGATAAAAGTTTCCGTGCAGGCATAGAAATTACCGGCGCTGCTAAATGGAACAAATGGTTTGATTTAACAGCAAACCTTACCATAAGCAAAAATAAAGTGAAAAATTTTACGGAGTACATTGACGATTATGATAACGGTGGACAGCAAACGAAATTTTATAAAAGCCCCGACATTGCATTTTCGCCTGCTGTAATTGCTAACTACTCTTTTAATATTATACCTACAAAAAATACAGAACTAAACATTATGGGTAAATATGTGAGCAGGCAATATTTGGACAATACTCAACAAAAGAGCCGTAGTTTAGATGGTTTTTATACGCAAGATGTAAGAGCCGGTTATAAATATGGCAAATACGCCAGCTTCTTTATTCAGGTAAACAATGTTTTTTCTAAACTGTACGAACCTAATGGATATACTTTCAGTTATATATATGGTGGGCAGCTAACTACAGAAAATTATTATTTTCCAATGGCACCCATAAACTGGGTTTTGGGTATTAATATAAAACTATAAAATTGTTTTATACAGGAAACGCCCTTAGGTAAAAGCTTAAGGGCGTTTTCATTTGTGAGAATCTTATAATCCTTTTGCCTGCCAGTCGAGCATACCACCAACTAAATTTTTCACATTGGTAAAGCCCATGGTTTCTAAAATAAGACAAGCCTGGCCACTGCGGTTTCCACTCCGGCAATAAACAATTACTTCATCGTTTTTTAATTCATCCAATTCTTCTGTTTGCATGGTTTGAATTTTGCCTAATGGCACCAATACTCCGCCAATATTAAACTCGGCATTTTCATGCGGTTCTCTTACATCAACCAGGTTTACTTTTTCGCCTGCTAGCAGGCGGGCTTTCAAATCTTCGGCAGTTATTATAATCATTTTTATAAATTTTAATATTTGTTACTATTTTCTTTTTTGGGTGAAACATTTTGAGCAGTAGTATCTTTTACAACCTTCATTTCCTTTGAAACCCACAAATCCATAACCTGGCCCGATTGTATATAAACAGGTTGTTTTTCGTCGTTATACCTTGGCGGATTTTGTTTATATACAAATGCACCTAAAGTATCGGTAACACCGGCATCGGGTACAATGGCTGCTAATGTAATATTATTTTGTTCTAACAATAATTTGGCTTCGCCCAATGTCATTCCCAATAAATCGGGAACCATAAATCTTTCCTGTGATAAACCACTGCCAATTACCAGGTCAACCTTGCTACCCCAGGGAAGCTTTGCTCCTGAAGGTATGGCATTGCCCCGGTAATGCTGTTCCAATACCGAACCCATCATAAAGTCGGGCCTAAAGGTTGTATCGCCTAAAGTTAAGTGACTACGCTTTAATATATCTAATGCATAATTTAAAGTCTTGCCTTGCAAAGAAGGCATATCAACTAACGGTAGGGTTAACCTGTTTACAGTAAGATAAACTGTACGGTTAATTTTAACGGTACTGTTTGGGTCGGGCAACTGCTTTAATACCACGCCCATTTTAGCAGTATCAACATACACAGAATCCTGTATAGATACTTCAAAGCCCTTTGCTTCGAGAAACTTTACGGCTTCATCTGTTTTTTTTCCTATTACAGATGGTACTTCTAAAAACTGACCATGCTTGGTAATAAAACCCAGCATTTTTAAACTAAGGAATATTAGCAAAGCAGCCAGCAAAGTTACTACCAGCAGATTAACCCAAAAAGGGCGATTGGTGATGAATTTAAACATCCGTTTTTAATTAATTTAATTTTAACTTACCGGAAAGCATTCCTCAATTAATGCGCTATAAAATTCTTTAAGCGACCAGCCCATAGCAGCTACCTGCTGCGGTACCAGGCTGGCGGCGCTTTGCCCCGGCACTGTATTAATTTCTAACATGCAGGGCTGAGCCGCTTTTTCATCATAAATAAAATCCATTCGTACCACGCCATTACAATTAAAAAGCTTATAAATTTTTTGAGCTGTATCCCTTACCTGCTGAGCGATATTTTCATCAACTTGTGCCGGCGTAATTTCATCGCTGGCACCTTCGTACTTTGCTTCAAAGTCAAAAAATTCGTTCTTCGAAATAATTTCTGTTATGGGCAATGCAATAACCTTGCCTTTTGATTTAAAAACACCAATGGTAAACTCCCGGCCATTAATAAATTCTTCTACCAATACCTGGTCGTCTTCATTAAAAGCTTTTTCTATTGCGGCATCTAAATTACCGGCATTATTAACCTTGCTCATACCAATGCTGCTGCCGCCATTATTGGGTTTTACAAAAACAGGCAATTTTAATTGAGCCGCAATTTTTTCTCCGTTGGTGCCATCCCTTTTAAACAAGTGCATACTTTTTGCCACATGAATACCGGCAAAAGCAGCAACCGCTACTGTATATCTTTTATTAAAAGTTAAGGCCGATGTAGCAGCATTACAAGATGTGTAAGGAATATGCAAGCAGTCGAAATAGCCTTGCAATTTACCGTCTTCGCCGGGTGTGCCATGCAAACCAACCAATACAGCATCAAAATTTATTTTTGTATCGTTTACCACTACACTAAAATCATTTTTGTCTATCGGAAATTCGTTTCCTTCGTCGGTACGGTAAAACCAGCCATCGGTTCTAATATCAATTAGAAAAACATTCCATTTTTCTCTATCTACATTTTTATAAATGGTATCGGCGCTTTTATAAGAAATAACCGCCTCACCGGAATAGCCCCCGGTAATAAGGGCAATGTTTTTTTGCATGATTGTTTAACGCATTTATTTGCCAAAGAAACAAAAAAGCTTTGAAGCAATTATTATAAAAAACTTAATATTCCAAAATAGTTGAATCAATGCCTTCGTTGCCGCTATCGAGCACAAATTTCCATTGGCCGTTTTGTTGTTTTTTCCAAATGCTTACATAGGTACCATACAGTACGGTATCAATTGTAGCCGGGTGAATAGCATACACTCCATAGGTATAGCCTAAATCGGCAGAGGCTGATACAAATGCATTTTCGGGTCTCCAGTTCATGGTGTAACCCGAATCGTTTTGAGCAAGTAAAAAATCAATGGCATCGGCGCCGGCAATGGGTAAATGGTTGGCCCTTAGCAATACACCGTTGCTGTCAATAAACTCAATAAAAGCAGTTTTCATTCCTTTATCTACACTCATAGCGCTAAAGTTTTTATCGGCTTGAAGCAATGCCATTTTTTCTTCCATCACATTAATCTTCGTTTCTGTTTTTGCTGAATTGCAGGACAATACAATTGCCATTATTATAAATGAAATGCTGAATACTCTCATACTGGCAAGTTAAGAAAATATCTTCCATCCATTTTCAATTAACAAAAAGGCGAAAGAACTGTTTCTTTCGCCTGTGTACGGGAAATATCACCCGCCTATTAAAACCGCCCTGAGCGGTAATTAAGAACTTATAAATGCATTTTTTCTTTCTTAGCCATCAATGCTTCCACCGTTTCCACGTATGTTTCATCAGGCACACAACAGTCAACCGGGCAAACTGCCGCACACTGGGGCTCTTCATGAAATCCCTGGCACTCTGTACATTTATTGGGAACGATATAATAAGTATCTACAGAAATGGGTTCATTTCTTTTATCGGCATCTACTTCTGTACCATTCATCAATACATATACTCCTTTTACGGAAGTGCCATCGCTCATTGCCCATTCTACTCCGCCTTCGTAAATTGCATTATTAGGACACTCCGGTTCACATGCGCCGCAATTAATACATTCATCTGTTATCTTTATAGCCATCTGTTGTAATTTTGCTGCAATTTAATACGTTACAAATGAATTTGCAAACAAGAATTGAATTAATGCATTGGTTGGGAGAATACATTTCTAAAAATAATGATGAATGGCAATGTACCAAAAACAAGGCAACTCAAAATAATGCCTGGTTTACAGGTGAGTTTATTGACCAGGCTGCCAAAAATATAGTTTTACAATTTTTACAAAAAGACAAACTGCAAAACTGGTGCAGCCATTATCACCTCGATGATAACATTGAGCCAAAAAACATTGGCATAGTAATGGCCGGAAATATTCCCCTGGTTGGCTTTCACGACTTTTTAGCTGTTTTTATTTGTGGCCATCGGCAAACCATTAAATCATCATCCAAAGACGATGTGCTATTGAAGCATTTGGTTACTAAAATGTATGAGCAGGATAATACCGTTCAAAACCTTGTGTCTTTTGCCGACAACTTAAAAGGCTGCGATGCCTATATTGCTACCGGTAGCAATAACTCGGCAAGGTATTTTGAACAGTACTTCTCAAAATATCCGCATATTATACGAAAAAATAGAACCTCAGCCGCCATACTTACAGGCAACGAAACGGCGGAGCAATTAGATAAACTAAGTGATGATATTCATTTATTTTTTGGCCTTGGCTGTAGAAATATCAGCAAGTTGTATGTTCCCCGAAATTATAATTTTGAACCCCTTATTAATAGTTTTAAAAAATACAACTACCTGGCCGATCATAATAAATACAAAAACAATTACGACTATCAGCTATCGCTTATTTTACTCAATAATATTTATTATATGACCGATGGCACTACATTGCTTACCGAAAATGAAGCCTTGTTTTCTCCTATCAGTCATATTTATTATGAATATTATGATGATGCATCACAAATTATAAATAAAATAAGTAAAGATGATTTGCAATGTTTTGCAGGAAACGAAAACACCGAATTTGGCAGCACTCAGCAACCCAATCTTTTTAACTATGCCGATGGAGTAGATACGATGGAGTTTTTATTAAGCGTTTAGCTGTTAGCCTTTAGCACTTAGCTTTTAGTAATATTCCATTACTCACTTTCAACTATCTACGAAGGTCTTACTAATTTAATGTTAAACCTGTCAGCGAGTTTATTACAATATGTCAGTGCATGATTAAATTTGTAGGGCAGGCACAAAAATTGAAGCTTGCAAAGAGAGAAGTTTTATAAATAAAAACAATTGACCATGAAATTGAAACAAGTTTTATTAACCGCTTTTATTAGTGCATTAACTACCATAGGATTCATTTATGGATACAGTAAGTTTTCAAAATCAAATGATACATACGGTGGGCAATCAACCAATACTGTACCATCCAATTACAAGTACACTGGTTTTGGAGATGGTAGTGGCCCCGGCGGTGCACCCGATTTTGTAGAGGCTGCCAATGCAGCCATACCAACTGTAGTTCACATCAAAACAAAAACAAACGCTAAGCAGGTAAACAATGGCCTGCCACGCAACAATCAACGTCAAAATCCTTTCAGCGATATTTTTGGCGATGATATGTTTGAAGAATTTTTTGGAAGAAGAAACAATGTAATTCCGGAACAAAGAGCTTCCGGCTCCGGAGTGTTGATTGCCGATAATGGTTATATAGTTACCAACAACCATGTGGTGCAGGGNNAATTCCGATGAAGTAAAAATTGGGCAGTGGGTATTAGCTTTGGGCTATCCTTTGAATTTGGAAACTACCGTTACAGCAGGCATTGTAAGTGCCAAAGCCAGAAGCCTTGGTTTAAATAAAGACAGAGATGGAAATAGAAAAAATGCAGTAGAGTCATACATACAAACCGATGCTGCCGTAAACCAGGGCAATAGCGGTGGCGCTTTAATTAATGCCGATGGTAAATTAATAGGCATTAACTCTGCCATTGCATCACCTACCGGATTTTACTCGGGTTATTCTTATGCCATCCCGGTTAATATTGCCAAAAAAGTGGTAGATGACATTATTAAATTTGGTACCGTACAAAGAGCCTACCTGGGTGTGCAATATATAAATGCCAGCGATTTGAATTCCGCAGAAAAAAAGCAGGCAGGTGTTCCTGAAAATGCGGTGGGTATTTATGTAGATGAAGCCACTAAAGATGGAGGTGCTTATGCAGCCGGCATTCGTAAAGGGGATATTATTAAAAGCATTAATGGAGTACAGGTTAACAGTGGCGCCGAAATGCAGGAACAAGTAAGCCGTTACAAACCCGGCGATAAAATTAATTTAACTTATATAAGAAACGATAAGGAAGCTACCACACAGGTAACTTTAAAAAACAAAGCCGGAAATTACGATGTAGTTAAGGTAGAAACTTCTACCGATTTGCTGGGCGCCGACCTTATTTCACTGGATTCTAAAAAAGCAAAAGAATTTGGTATAGCCGGTGGTGTTGTTGTAAAAAAAGTGAATAAAGGCGGAGCCATCTTTAACCAAACCCGAATGAAAGATGGTTTTGTAATTTTAAATGCCAATAATAAAGACATCAAATCTGTGGACGAACTAAAATCAATTATTGGCAATAGTAAAACTGTTACCATCAGTGGTTTTTATCCCGGATACGATGGCTTATACGAATACCCATTGAGTTTAGATGGAGCTGAGGTAGAATAATATTTGCGTTAGAAGAAGAAGAAAAAGCCCGGCAGAATTGCCGGGTTTTTATTTTACACTTTCCAATACTGCATAAGAACCGGCTTCCAACTCAATATTTATTTCTTCGTTTAGCCATACCTGTTGGTTGGTAAACACATTTCTATAATGGCCGTTTAGTTTTGGTAAAGTTGTTTTATAAAGTTGTTTGTGAGAACCCAGGTTTATAGCAACAAATAAAGTAGTCTCTCCATGCTTTCTGTAAAAAGCAATCAGATTTTTGTCGGCTGCATTGGGTAAAAGCTGAGGAAAGGATTCGGGAGCATTGCCAATGGCAGCACATTTTTTTCTTAGTTGCAACAGGGTTTTATAAAATCCATGCCAAATAAAATTGTTGTGCCAATCAATGGCATCCTTATCAAAAAATTTCAATCGCTTGTTGAGCATATCTTCTTCACCACAATAAATAAGCGGAATACCATGATAGGTTGCATTAAAAACAGATAATGCCTGCACATGATTTCCATATTTTTCAAAAGCAGTTCCGTTCCAACTATTTTCGTCGTGGTTGGTAGTAAACCACATTCGCAAAGCATCGTCCGGAAAATTGTTTTTATACCAAGCCAAACAATCCATTAAAACTGAAAAAGGTTTTTGCCCTTTGCAAAATTCTTCTGTATCGTGCATCCATTTCCAGGTAAAACTTATATCAAAAGCCTGGTGGTANNAGCATGGCATCAATCATTGCTTGCTGCTGTGCCTGGTTGTTATGATTAATTTGAATTACATCATCCCAATCGTATGGTGGTTTAAAATTTCCCTGTGCATCGCTTTCAAAAAAATCGGGATGATGAATGGTCCATACATTATCCCATGCACTATGATTGGCTACCCAGTCTAAAATTACTTTTATACCTAAAGCATGTGCTTCATTCAGCAAATTTTTAAACTCTGTTTTCGATCCAAACTCAGGGTTGGTATCGGTATAATTGCTAATGGAATAATAACTTCCAAGTGTTCCTTTACGTTTTATTTTGCCAATAGGATGTATGGGCATCAACCATAATATTTCCACACCCATATCTTTTAGCCTGGGCAGTTGTTTACTAAATGCATTGAATGTACCGGCGGCACTGTATTGCCGAAGGTTTACGCAATAAATATTGGAAGATGCTAAAAACGAAGGCTGATTAAATGTTGACAATTGTAAAAATTTACTTTTTTCAAAAAAGGCTTCTTAATGCAATGCAGTAGTTTATTGTACCTTTGCATTTATTACTATGAAGCAATTTACTATACCTTTTACATATCGCAGCGAACTTATTACGGCCATTAAAAATAAGCGTAAGCAAGGGGATAAACTCAAAAAAGATTTTACGCCTACCCTGCTCGATTTTGGCCCGTTACGCATTTACCTTGCACGGCATTTTGGATTTTGCTATGGAGTGGAAAATGCCATTGAAATTGCATTTAGAACCGTTGATGAAAACCCGGGCAAAAGAATTTTTTTATTAAGCGAAATGATTCACAATCCCCAGGTGAATGCCGACCTGCTGGCAATGGGCATTCGTTTTTTGCAAGACACTAAAGGAAAAGAATTAATACCACTCGATTCAATCAGCGGGGAAGATATTGTTTTAATACCCGCATTTGGTACTACCCTGGCTATGGAAAAATTGTTGAACGATAAAGGAATTCAAACCGAAAAATACAATACCACCTGCCCCTTTGTAGAAAAAGTATGGAACCGCAGCCAGCAAATTGCTCAAAAAAATTATACCGTAATTGTTCATGGCAAGCCTACGCATGAAGAAACCAGGGCCACTTTTTCTCATGCTGCCGACCAAACCGCTTCTGTGGTTATTAATGATATGAACGAAGCCATTGAACTAAGCAAATACATCACCGGCGAAAAACCGGTTGAACAATTTAATACCGAATTTTCCGGGCGATATTCTCCGGGATTTGATGCAGCCAAAGATTTTGAAAAAATTGGTGTGGTAAATCAAACAACCATGCTGGCAAGCGATACACAGGGCATTGCCGATTTTTTAAAACAGGTAATGATAAAAAAATACCAACTCAATTCCGAAAATTTGCATGAGCGTTTTGCCGATACAAGAGATACCCTTTGCTATGCTACCAACGACAATCAAAGCGCTGTATATGGTTTATTGCAACAGCCAGCCGACCTGGCCATTGTAGTAGGTGGGTACAACAGTAGCAACACCAGCCACCTGGTTGAATTGTGCGAAGAAAAACTACCTACTTATTTTATTACAGATGCTTCCAAAATAGAATCGAAAGAAACAATTCGTCATTTTGATTTGCATACACATGAGGAAAAGATTAGCCATAATTTTCTTCCTGCAAAAAAGCCATTGACCATATTAATGACCAGTGGTGCCAGTTGCCCCGATGCAGTGGTTGAAAAAGTAATAGATAAAATTGCAGGATTTTTTGAAGTGGAAAAAGGGAAAGAGGAATTGCAGGATATGTTTGTGTGATATTTTCTTGCAGAGAACGCTGCGTGAAACCCTATAATCTTTTAGCCACTAGTTTCAAGGCAATATCCAACTGTTCCAGCATATCAATTTGAGTATTATCCAGCAAAACCGCATCGGTAGCCATTCTTAACGGACTCACTTCTCTATGCGAATCAATATGGTCTCTCATTTCAAGGTTGGCTTTTACCTCTTCCATAGTTACGTTCGGATTTTTTTCAATCATTTCTTTATAACGCCTTTCTACCCTCACAGGAATATCAGCAGTCATAAATATTTTTAGTGCTGCATCCGGAAAAACAGTGGTGCCAATATCTCTGCCATCCATTACAATTCCTTTACCGGCACCCATTTTTTGTTGTTGCGCTACGGCAAAAGTTCGAACCGAAGCAATAGATGCTACATCGCTCACTTTTTCGGCTACTACCAAATCCCTAATTACATACTCCACATTTTCTTCATTTAAAAATATTTCCGATTGTTCCGATTTTGGATTGTATTCAAAATGAAGATGAATATTTTCTAAAGCATCGGCTACTTCCTTAGCATCGGTCCAGTCGATATGATTGCGTAAAAAATATAGGGTAATGGCCCGGTACATAGCTCCGCTATCAATATATACATAGCCCAGCGACTTTGCCAATTGCTTTGCCAGGGTGCTTTTTCCGCAACTACTCCAGCCATCAATAGTGATGATAATTTTTTTAGCCATTCCACTGCAAAAATGCTGTAAAATTCAGGGATGGCAAAATGAAGTTTTGTAAAACGAAGTATGCTCTTAATGGTAAACAAGTTTAATGGGTACAAAATGTATTTCTATACAACTTGAGTATATCACAGGCATATAATTAACGCAACCGTTTTTGGTATGTTGAGGTGGCTTGGTTGCAATACAGATGCGTTTAAAAGTAGCAACAGCTCCTATTTTGGCTTTGTATTGCTATAATACAGATGCCTCGTTCCCCGGAATGACAGCAGCAAACAATTGCGATTTTTTAAAAGTTTTATTGAATACAGATACGATTAGCTTATTATGCTACCCGGCATATTTGTGCAAGAAGAGCAAGAGTGGGGAAAGGCTAAGGCTGAGTTTTTATTCAATAATTTTAGAAAAGTCAATGAGTGTCCCATCTTCTAAAAACCCTTTTATTTTTATGATATGCTTTTTTGAAATATCATTGTTATAATATTCAATTTGTATTTTTTTATTTGGGTCAAAGTACAAATATGGATTCCAATATAAAGTAGAACGGTAGTCTATATTTTTTTTTGCATCCTCATTGGAATAGTCAATCAATTTAAAATTATCAGCCGCATCGTATCCCTTTATTCGCACAATTTTTGAACCGGGTTCATTGCTAATAACAGGTTCGTCGCCTTTCTTCAGATAAATATACAATACAGCACAACTGTTTACAAAGGAGCTCCCAATATTAATCCCTTTTATAAATTTAATATATGCTATTCTATCCATGGATATAGATTCAATCATTTCGGATGGCACCTCCGACTCATCCACAAATGTGAGCACTTCACAACCAGCCGGATTTCCCATATATAATTTCCTTGCACCAAACTCCCTCTTTATACTCATTTGTGCAGGTATTTTATACATGATATAACTAAAAATATCGGAGTAGCCCCATGCAATCGGGTCGTCTATTACATTAAATTGATATCCCCTTGCCAAACCTTTAAACATTCCTGTTGCATATTTATCATCCAGTTCCAGTATTCTTTTGGTAATTGGGTTTACATATTTTGATTTAACGGTAACATTTTGAATGGTGCGCTCCTCATTAAATTTTTTTGAAACATTTACTGAGTTAAATGCATCATTATAAACCAATAAATTTTCTTTGGGCTTATTTTCAACCCGAACAAACTCAATTGGTTTAACAAAATCGGGAACCGAGAAATTGTTTACCAGCATGGCATTTAAGTTATTGTTCAAAACATTTCTCCCCTTTATTTGCAAGTAAACTTGAGCTGTATCATAAAAAATAAATCCATTAGAGATGGCGTTCTTTGCAAAGTCAGTTACAATATTGTAAAATTGATTGCCCAAAAATTTGTCTTTTACAACAACATTCAAATTGGCAGCTTTAGTAACCACTTTCTTTGATTCAAATGAAAATTGAAGCGATAAATAGTCGTCTTTTTTTAAACCGGTATTATTTGTAGCAGAATCTAAAGTGAAAAATTGCAAGCTGTTTTCTATTTCCTTATATGCCCCGGTTTCAAACAAATGCTTGCCATTGGGAAATTGATTTGCAAACAATAAATCGTTATGTAAAGATGTAGCCAATATAGAATCTTCAAAAGCAGCATCCATAACAGCAGCACTTAAATTGTGTAATCCAATAGCCGGAATTTCTACCTCAATTACATTTTTTCCTTTTGCTGAAAAATTTTTTTGTACGGGATTTATAATTACATCTTCAAATGGGATAAAGATATTTTTCTGCTGAAGTAAATTATTATCGTTGTCAAAAACCATAAACTTTGCTAAGCCCGATTGTAGAGAATCAGTTGAAATTTTATTTATAAATTTATTTTCGGCTCCCATTTTTACCAACCCACAATACAAAGTATCATCCCCTTTTTGAATCAATACTTTCAAATTATTTAATCGTTCTAATGAAGATTTTTTTTGCAAACTGTAAAAAATTGTTTTGTTACTGTATTCGGTATGCAAGGCCACTGAATTAAAAGATGCAGAAGGAAGTATTAATTTACTTTGCTCATTATTGGTATTTACAAATACAAGCGAGTATTTGGCAGTTTCTACAGGAACAAATTGTATTCGATATACGTTATGCTTTGAATTAGAAAATGAATCAATAATTTTATTATCATTTTCAATAAGTAAAAAAGACCCGGCAATTGACTCGCCATTCTNNCTGCATCTCTTCCGTCATCCTTTTTAAATTGATGAAGCGTATCTTTCTTATTATATATTCTAATGTATTTTGAGGGCTGAACTGGTGAAGTTGTATTTCCAATAAACCCGTACAACTGAATTACTGAACTATTTACACTATCCGGTATTGTAAAATTTCCTGTACAAGTGCCATCAAAAAGAGGATAATGTTTTGAAGCAATTTGTTTACCCTTTTCATTGTATAACCCTATATAAAAATTTGTATAATGAATGGCCGGTTTTTCATTTTCTACAACATACCCTTTAAACCAAACTGTTTCGCCAGGAAAATAAATATCCTTATCGGTGTGAATAGCAATATTCTGTGCATTTAAACTTGTTCCAGCAAGGATAATAAAGGAAAAAATAAATAGCAATATTTTTAATCTCATTCAAAAAAAATTAAAATGCTACAGCATAGCATGTAGCACTTTTATAAATTGTTATTAACTTTTAGTATGACGTACATGAACAGCTTAATAAAGTTCCGCCCATACAAGCTGTATTAGGATTACCGCTTACTGGTGGACATTCATTTCCTACATATACCAAAAAATAGTGATTCCCAGGATCTTCACAATTATAGTTATTGCAGCATCTTGCATAACATCCTGTTTCAACAGGTGGCCTTCCTCCCATTACGTTTTTCATTTCATTTCTACTTAATTTTTTCATTGTTATAAAAATTTAATTTCTCACAGCAGTTGCTCACTGTGTAAATTGTAAAAATTCGCACGCAACATATTCAAGTATTGTACACTACTTAAATCTACGAATTAAAGACTGAATCTTTATACCCCTAATTTGATTAAATAGTTTAGAATAATAAAAAACAAAGGAGGCTGTCTCAAAAGTCCGAGANNTTACTTTTGATACATCCTCTTTAATAAATTAACTTTTTACAACTATTTTTATTATGTGTTACACAGAAGATTATTATGAACCTGTACGGTTTTGCAACGCTCTTGGCTTGGTAGCAAACCGGGCAGGGTTTTTAAATTAAATAAGGAGCAATAAACAGTACAGCTTGCGTAGGGACGAGAGCCGCCATTTTACACTGTACTTAGCAAAGTGTTTAAAATAGCCGAACTTATGTTTTTATAGAATAAGAGGTAAAATATTATTTTCTTTCAAACACATCATACAGCGAAGAAAATAGCCGATGAATTAACCTCCGGTTTTCTGTAATAACTTCTGCATTGGCAATAAGGCCTTCCCGATATTGAAGTGTTTTCTGTTGATTGGTTAGTAAACCCTGCGGTAAATTTATTTTTCCGGCAAAGCCGCTATCGGTAGGTATTTGAGAAATATAATGGAGCTTTCCTTTAATAGAACCAAACTCCCGGTATGGATANNAATAAATACCTGTGCGTAATAATTACTGCGTCCCGGGTTTACTAAACAAATGGTTTGATTGGCGGGATAAAATTGATTTACCAGAATAAAATCGGCAAAGGCTACCCTGCCTGCAAAGGGTGCTGTTATTAAATAGTTTGCCTGCCATTGTTGCAATTGGGCAAGGTAACTGTTGAGAGCTTCGGTAAAAATCATTTTTTGCTGTGCAATTTCATTTTCCAACTGCATAATTTCTTTTTGCTTTTCGTGCAGTGAAGATTCGTTGCCAATAATGGAAGCATTGAGTTGGGGAAGGCTCATTTTTTTTCCTATGAATTTGCTTTTTTCATTTCGGTATTCCACATCGGCCACCACTTTATCTTTATTGAGCGATTCGTTGGCCGAGAAATTTTTTGACGCCAGTGCTATATCCTCCTGCAATAAGTTTTTTTGTTGCACAAAGTTTTGTTTCATCTTTTGTAAAAAAATCAAATCGCCTTGCAACATTGCTTTCTTTTTTATATAAAATCCTTGCAGCAAATACTGCCTAAAAACCTGATAAGCATTCATAAAGTTATGGTAGCCTTCCTGCACTTCGCCCAAGCCTGTACCAAGGGCAAATGCTTTGTGTTGGTCTTCGTAATACTGTATGGCAACTGATGTTTGTCCGGCATCAACCATTGCTTTTACTTTTACTAAAACATTGTTTAATTGTAGTAGCTTATCGGCATTGGCCACACTCTCCAAAATGGCAATTATAGTTCCTTGTTGTACACTGTCTTTTTCTGCAACATTCAGTTGCAATAGTTTTCCTGCAGTTTTTGTTTTTAACTCTATGGGCGGATTTACAGAAACCAACCGTGCATTTGCATTTACAATATCGGGGTATTGTACAAAATAGGTAATGGCAATAATGCAGGAAAAGATGAATAGGAAAAGGCCAATGCCATTCCGCACTATCCAGGAGGGCTTTTGCGAAATAATATCATTCACTTGCTGAGAGTAAACCGGCTCTTCAATTGGATTGGGAAAAATATTTTGAGGCATAGTTTTGTTGTTTTAATATTTTATTTGATGCCGAACTGTATCAAAAATATTTGGCTTTGTATTGCTATTTTGCAGATTCCTCGTTCCTCGGAATGACAGCGGCAAATGCTTTTGAATATTTAATCAATTTCACCCGGAATATATACCCGTTGCTTATTTTGCCTTGATGCATATTTGAAATAGATAATGAGTTTAAAAAAAAGCCAAGCAAATAATAAATGCAGAAAACTGTTTGATGCTGAAAAATAGCTGTCATCCCGACGCAAGGAGGGAACTGCTCAAATTTGTACGGTGCGTTCTGTTTTTCATTACCAAACTGCATCTAAAATATTTAGCTTTGTATTGCTATTGGGCAGATTCCTCGTTCCTCGGAATGACAGCAATCCTCGGAATGACAGCAAGCTTCGGAATGGCTGCTTAATTACCCAACTCCAACTGGTTTTTAATTAAAGTATAATATTCTCCACGTTTGTTCACTAAATCGTCGTGGGTGCCATTTTCTGTTATCATTCCTTTATTGAGTACCACTATCTGGTGGGCATGTTTTACTGTACTCAACCGATGAGCAACTACTATCACTGTTTTGCCCATAAAGAATTGATCCAGGTTTTTAATAATAACCATTTCATTGTTGGCATCAAGGCTGTTGGTGGCCTCATCTAAAAAAATGTAATCGGGGTTTTTATAAACTGCTCGGGCTATAAGAATTCTTTGTTTTTGCCCGGCGCTAATTCCACTACCCTCAGCACCAATTTTTGTATAAAAACCGAGAGGTAGGCTTTCAATAAAATCCAACACATTGGCAACCCTTGCTGCTTCTTTTAACTTTTGCAACGATGGTTGTTCATCGCTTACTGCAATGTTGGCGGCAATAGAATCGCTGAAAATATAACTCTCCTGCATAACCACACCAATTCTTTTACGCCAGGCACGGTGGCTAATGTTGTTGATATTAATGCCCTCTAAAACCCCTTCTTTCTCCCCCAATGGGGGAGAAAAAGTAGATGATTGAAGCGAAGATGGAGAGCTATTTACACTTCCAATTTTAATCTCTCCCGAATAGTTTTCGTAAAACTTCAACAACAGTTTAAGCAGGGTGGTTTTACCGCTGCCGCTGGCACCCACTATTGCCGTAACCTTTCCATGTGGTACCAGCATATCAATATTGTTCAGTACATTTTCGTTACCGGCACCGGGATATTTAAAACTTAATTCCTTTAATGTGATTGTATGATTTGAAGGAATGATAGACGACAACATATCAAATTCTTCTTTAAACCCGAACGACTCTGCTGCGAAACCTACACTTCGATAATCCCCCCCTTGGGGGGTTAGGGGGGTGCTTTCTTCATCCTTTAACTCATGAATTTCATTCAATCGGTCTAAACTTATTTTTGCCAATTGCCAGTTTTGTACAAAGCCAATGAGTTGTTCAATAGGACCGTTTAACTGGCCAATAATGTATTGAATGGCCACCATGGCTCCAAGGGTTAAGTTGCCATCAATAACCGCTTTGGCTGCTAAAAAAGTAATGACAATATTTTTTCCTTCGTTTATAAAAAAAGCGCCGGTTTGCTGCCATTGGTTAAGCGCAAGGTTTTTAATGCCTATTTTAAAACTGCGTGCTTTTAAATGCTCCCATTGCCAGCGTTTTTGTTTTTCGCAGCCATTCAGTTTTATTTCCTGCATGCCGTAAATAAGCTCCATGGTTTTGCTTTGCTCGGCTGCGGAAACATCAAACTGCCGGTAATCTAATTGCTTACGCTTTTTTAAAAACAAAACTACCCATGCCGTATATAAAACGGCCGCCACTAAAAACACAAAAAATATAGGCAGGCTGTACATACCCAGCACCACCGAAAAAATTAAGAGATTAAATACCGAAAATAAAGTGGTGAGCGAAGTGCCGGTTAAAAAATTTTGAATGCGGTGATGGTCGTTCATGCGCTGCAGCACATCGCCGGTTTTTTTTCTGTCGAAATAGCTTACCGGCAGCTTCATTAGTTTTATTAAAAAATCGGTGAGTATAGAAATGTTAATCCGGCTGCTGATATGGTACAATATCCAGGCTTTTATAAAATCTACCGCCAGCCTGCCGGCAAATAATGCCAACTGCGCAATTAAAATGATATATACAAAATGCAGGTTGGCTGTATTGATACCGGTATCTACTACCGACTGCGACAAAAATGGTAAAACCAATTGCAGCAAACTGCCCAGCAACATGCCCAGGCAAAGCTGTACTATTAATTTTTTATAAGGATAGAGGTAAGGAATAATATTAGAAAAGCCTTTCTTATTACTTTCATAGTAATCATCTGTAAATTGATTCTTGTAAAACGCTGGTGTTGGTTCAAGGGTAAGAGCAATACCATCCCCCTCTATCTCCCCCACAGAGGAAGGAAATGGAGAAGATTGAAGCGAAGAATTTGCAGGCTGCTGATTACTGCTTATCCATTTTGCAATAAATTCTTTCTGAGATAATTTTACCAAACCCGATGCAGGGTCTGAAATATAAAAACTTCCGGATTTTATTTTATACAGAACAACAAAATGTTCCTGCCCCCAATGCAATATGGCAGGCAGTTTAATATCATTGCTTAATTCGGATAAAGAACATTGAACCGGCAGGGTTTTAAAACCTATTTTTTCTGCTGCATCGCTAATACCTAATAGGCTTACGCCTTCTTTGCCTATCTCTGTAAGCTCCCGTAGCATTTCTATTGAAATGGTTTGTTTGTAAAACTTACAAACTA
>DEHT01000063.1 GCA_002352045.1 Chitinophagaceae bacterium UBA2793
TTTACCACCCAGGAAACCATGACCAATGCACACAGTGCAAGAAATTGGTTTTTACAAAATGGTGGCACCGAAGCTACCATAGCTCAACATTTTGTTGCACTAAGCACCAATAAAGAACAAGTAGAAAAATTTGGAATTGACACAGCAAATATGTTTGTATTTTGGGATTGGGTAGGCGGAAGATATAGCTTATGGAGTGCCATTGGCTTATCCATTGCAGCTACCATTGGGTATTCCAATTTTGAACAATTGCTCAAAGGTGCACATGCTGCCGATTTACATTTTCGCAACAATGCTTTCGAAAAAAATATTCCTGTTTTAATGGCGTTATTGGGAATTTGGTATCGCAATTTTTACGGTGCCGATACGGAAGCCATACTGCCTTACGATCAATACATGCACCGGTTTGCTGCCTATTTTCAACAAGGAAATATGGAAAGCAATGGCAAATACATTGACAGAAACAAACAAAAAACAAATTACCAAACAGGCCCTGTTATTTGGGGAGAACCAGGCACAAATGGGCAACATGCATTTTACCAATTAATACACCAGGGCAACATGATGATTCCATGTGATTTTATCGCACCGGCTCAAAGCCACAATCCATTAGGCGACCATCATGCAAAATTGCTCAGCAATTATTTTGCACAAACCGAAGCATTAATGACCGGTAAAGAACATGAAAATCCTTTTAGAGTTTTTGAAGGCAACCGCCCTACCAATTCTTTTTTAATAAAAAAAATTACCCCCTATACTCTTGGACAAATGATTGCATTGTATGAACACAAAATTTTTGTGCAGGGCATTATTTGGAACATTTACAGTTTTGACCAATGGGGTGTGGAGTTGGGCAAAGAATTGGCTAATAAAATTTTGCCAGAATTGCAAACAGAAGCAGTTATCAACAGCCACGATAGTTCTACCAATGGATTAATCAATATTTTTAAAAAAATGCGCTGATATTTTGTAATTTCACTACCTAAAGTATAAGACATGAAGAAAGCCATAATTTTCACGGCCTTAAGCTGGGCCATTGCGCTTAGCGGCTATGCACAAACGCTCAGAATGCCCTTACCCAAAGGTTTGCATTGTAACGATTTGCCCACCTGGCCAATTACCCATACAAAAAAAGGAAGTACTGATAATGCTACAACTAATAAATCATACACATACGCTACAGCTTCTTCTTCCACGCCCGGTAAATCAGTTTCAACATTACTGCCATTACCATTTATAAAATTTTGGCTGGCAACAGAAGCTTCCGATTCTAAAACGGTAGAATAAAAGCAATGTGCTTAGAACAGTTGCAAGTAAATAATAAATGGGTTGTTCATTTACCACCCTACTTCGTAGCTGGTTGAAACCCAGGTAACGGTAATCATTTTTTCAAAATTAAAAGTCCTAGAAAATGCAAGGGTAAAAATTCGATTGTTTTACAAACGAAAATGCCCCGCTTGGCAGCAGGGCACTTTTATAAGCATAGTTAGTTTGGGTATTGGGTAATTACCATTTATCTACTTCTTCGGTACTACCATTATTGGAAGCTGTTGTATCTTCTACAATAGGCGATACAGTTTCTGCTGCCGGTGTTTCTGCAACCAATCCTTCTTGTTTAGGGGCCATTTCAGTATTGGCTTCTTCTCCTTCATAAGGAGTGTCGTGGTTGAAAGCATCAAAATCAAAATCGGGCATCAATTCTGTTTTCACATAATCTACCGCTTCATTCAATCCTTTTAAAAACTTATTAAAATCTTCTTTGTATAAAAAAATTTTGTGGCGATCGTACCCATCAGAGTCAAAGCGTTTACGGCTTTCGGTAATGGTGAGGTAGTAATCATTGCCACGGGTTTCTCTTACATCAAAAAAGTAAGTTCTGCGTTTCCCTGCTTTAATGCGTTTGCTGTAAACGCTATCCATTTTTTTGTCGTTGTTTTCGTACGCCACTGTTGTTTTTTTAATTTAAAGTTTTTTGTTTTAAGTGTGGCAAAGATAAAATTGTTTTTGAATTAACAAAATTTAAGATTACTTTTTAAAAAATGGCTCAAATGCCCTGTAGGTGCGAACTTTCATCCTGCTGTTGCTTGCGGTACATGGCTGCATACAAGCCATTAAGGGCTAATAATTCGGCATGGGTTCCCATTTCGGCTATGCGGCCATTTTCCATAAACACTATTTTATCAAATTCAAATAAGGAGAAAATCCTATGAGTAACCACAATGGCAGTTTTGTTATTTAAATAAGAATACAAGTTTGCTATAATTTCTTTTTCTGTACGGGCATCCACTGCACTAAGGCAATCATCAAACAAAACAATCTGTGGATTTTTTATCAATGCCCTTGCAATAGATATCCTTTGCTTTTGGCCACCGCTAAGTGTTACCCCACGTTCGCCCACCAAAGTGTTCATCCCACCGGTAAAAGAAATAATTTCATTATAAATGCTGGCATGTTTTGCAGCAATATCTACCTCTTCTTTTGTGGCGTTGGGTTTGCCAAATTTTATATTATTTAAAATAGTATCGCTAAATAAAAAAACATCCTGTGGCACATAACTAATTTGATGCCTGAAATTTTGTAATTGAAGTTTGTCAACCGGATGTTCATCAAACTGAATAGAACCACTATCGGCATCGTACATACGAAGCAACAATTGTATCAAAGTAGTTTTACCCGACCCTGTTTTTCCTACAACCGCTATTTTCTCCCCTTTCTTTATTTGTAATGAAAAATTTTTGATTGCCTCTATGCCTGTATGCTTAAACTGGAAATTTACATTTCCCAATTTTATATTGCCTTGCAATATGGGCGAAATGGCATCCGAAGCATCTTGTACAAGTGGCTTGGTTTCTAAAAATTCGTTGATACGTTTTTGCGAAGCCGCAGCTCTTTGGGTCATGCTTGCGGTAAGCCCTATGGCACTCACCGGAAAGGTGAGCATTTGAATGTACAATACAAACTCTGCTATTTTACCAACCGTAGCTCCTGGTACTTCGTTAATTACATCTAACCCACCAACCATAATAGTGATAAGCGTACTCAAACCAATTAACAATGCCATACTTGGAAAAAAAACTGCCTCTGTTTTAGCAAGGCTTAATGCATTTTGTTTGTATGTTTCGCTATTCTTAGCAAAAAAATGGAGCATTGCTTTTTCCTGTACAAAAGATTTTATTACCCTAATGCCTGAATAAGATTCCTGTGCATTTCCGGTTAAGTTACTCAGCATAGCCTGCACCTTTTCGCTTTTGTGATTAATAATATTATTCACATAGTAAATGGTAATGGCCAATATTGGTAAAGGGCACAAGGCTACCAGGGTAAGCTTCACATCGGCCCTAAGCATAAAAAAAATGCTGAACCCAATTACTGCTGCAAGGTTAATAAAATACATAATGGAAGGCCCGGTGTACATTCGAACCCTGCTTACGTCCTCCGAAATTCGGTTCATTAAATCGCCGGTATGCTGTGTTTTGTAAAACTGTGTATCGAGCATTTGATAATGCTGAAAAATTTCATTTTTTTGATCATACTCAATATGACGGCTCATTACTATAATGGTTTGCCTCATTAAAAACATAAACAAACCACTTATAATTGCCAGTATCATTAATATAATGCCGGCATATAATACTTTATTACCAAAAGGCAGTTCATCAAATTGCCGTATAACGGCCCTTACAAGAATGTCGTAATTTTTTTCGGCTTCCTGTGCAGCGGCTGTTTGCTGCACGGTATTCACTACAGTGTTCACCACATAACCGGTAATTTGTGGTGCTAATATTCTAAAATAGTTGGTAAGAATTACAAACAAAATACCCAGGAAAAAAAGTTTCCGGTATTTCCACAAATATTTATTCAAGCTCTTCAACTGCTTCATAGCCGGCAAATGTACCAAATAAGGATTGCTTGATTGCTGTTAATATACATTCACGGCAATATGCAAGGATAATGCTTTTGCAGGGATGATGATGTTTAAAAAACAGATGACACTGTTCGTTATACTTCAGTCTATTTTCATCAAAAAAATAAATGATAAAAGAAAAATTGTATTGCTTTACAGGTTTGCAATAGGTTCATATTTTGGCACCAGGGTTTTCATAATACACCAACCAATTAAATATGACACCGCACAAATGGCAAATATGATAAAGTAGCCCGCTTCAATACCCTTAAAACCAAGGAAACTCATATTGGTTTCTGTTGAATAATCAAACAAAACACCCGAGCTTTTATTGATTAAAAAAGAACCAATACCGCCGGCCATACCTCCAATACCTGTAATGGTTGCTATTGCTTTTTTAGGAAACATATCGCCTACGGTAGAAAAAATATTGGCCGACCATGATTGATGTGCCGCACCGGCAATACCAATTATTACAACAGGCAGCCAAACCGATATAGAGCCGAGTGGTTGCGCCAACAATGCCAGCAAAGGAAAAAAAGCAAAAATGAGCATAGCCCGCATTCTTCCTGCATAAGGGTTCATACCTTTTTTTTCTACAAAATAGGTTGGCAACCAACCACCAATTATTGATAGTAAGGTGATGGCGTATAATATAAAAATATGCGGACGACTTGCCATTGCATCAAGCCCATAAACCGATTTTAGATAAGCAGGTGTCCAAAAAAGGAAAAACCACCATACCCCATCCGTCATAAATTTACCTACTGCAAAAGCCCAGGTTTGTTTATACTGCAATGTTTTAAAAAATGATACAGATTGCCTGGTTGCATTTCCTGCATTTTCCTGCTCGGTATAATCTTGTTGAATATAGGCCAGCTCAGTATCATTTACTTTTGGATGCTGGTGTGGTTTTTTGTATATGAAAATCCAAAAAAACATCCATACAAAACCCAATGCACCAATAATAATAAAGGCAAGTTCCCAGCCGTAAGCCTGTGCAATAACGGGTATGGTTAGTGGCGCCAATAAAGCACCTACGGTGGCGCCTGCATTAAAAATGCTGGTAGAAAAAGCCCTGTCTTTCTTAGGAAAAAATTCGGCAGTTGCTTTTATAGCTGCCGGAAAATTGCCCGCTTCACCAATAGCCAACACTACCCTTGCAAAAATAAATAAGGATACACTTACCGAAACTACTCTTGCAATGTTGCTAATATTACCTATAACTTCTTTGGAACTTTCAAAACCCAGCAACCAATCTCCTGTAATAATGCCTGCGGTACCTATGCCGGCAAAAGCATGTAAACAAGCTCCGATAGACCATATAAAAATGAACCAAAAAAAACCTCTCTTGGTATCCATCCAATCAATAATGCGCCCTGCAAAAAGCATTGAAAAGGCATACACCAGTGAGAAGATGGCTGTAATATCTCCATAGTTGGTATTGGTCCAGTGAAATTCCGGCTGAATATAATCTGTCCAGGTTAAAGACAGTACCTGCCTATCTAAATAATTAATAGTAGTGGCAAAGAACAGCATGGTAGTAATGGTCCACCTGAACCTGGTGGCTTTTACATTGGAAGTAGCATTCATACATTTATTTTATTGTCTTTATTATCTTCAACAGCTCAGCGGTATTTTTCTCAATGGCTTCGTAATTTTTGTCGGCTATTAATTTTTGAGAAATAAGTTTACTACCCATACCAACGGCCAATACTCCAGATGCAAACCATTGGCTTAAATTTTCTTTATCGGTATCAACACCGCCGGTAGGCATAAACATCATATTGGGAAATAGATCTTTTATAGAAGAAACAAATTCGGGGCCTATTACATTTCCCGGAAAAAGTTTAACAAGGTTAATACCCATTGTTTCTGCTTTTAGAATTTCAGTTGGCGTCATACATCCCGGAATCCACAACAGCTTATTGCTGTATGCAACATCATACACGCTTTCGGAAAGTGCCGGGCTTATTAAAAAATCGGCACCGGCTTCTATAAAACTTTCGGCAGCATATTCATCTTTAATTGTTCCAATACCAATAAACAAATCATCCATGCCTTTGGATGCTTCCTTCATCTTTTTAAAGTTATCTAAAGCATGTTCGCCTCTATTGGTAAACTCAATTAAACGTACCCCTGCTTTGTATAAATGTTGCATAATGGATATACACACAGATGCATCGGCATCATAAAATAACGGAAGCAATGCCTGTTGCTTTAAGGCTTTAATAATGGCAGTTCTTTTATCCATGTTGCATACGTTTTTCAACATCGGCAATACTGCTTAGTGTAGCATCGCCCAATTGCTGTAGTTTTAAAATAGCTGCACTGGCAGCATAGTTAATTACTTCATTATTTGGTTTGTTGTTTATTAAACCAAAAATTAACCCTCCCATAAAGCAATCACCGCTTCCCACTTTATCTATCAAATTTGTTATTTCATATTCTTCAGATACGCTAAATGTATTTTGATGATGAAGGCAGGCAAAATATTTTTGTTCTAATCTAAAAGTATATGCCATTGTTTTAACATTGGGATAAGCTTTTACAAATGCATTCATTCCAATTTCTGCAGCATTGCTTAATGCATCTTTAGATTTTCCAATGCTATCATCAATTATTTTATCGATACCCAACAAACTATGAGCAGCCCAAATATTTCCCATTACCACATCGCATTGCTCAACCAGGGCAGGCATTATTTCAATAGGTTGTTTACCATACTGCCAAAGTTTGGCTCTGTAATTTAAATCAATGGAAACTGTAATAAATTTAGCCTTTGCAGCTTTTACCGCCTCCAGGCAAACCGCAGCTACATTCCTATTTAATGCAGGGCTAATGGCACTTATATGAAACCAACTTACCCCTTCAAAAACCTCATCCCAATGGATGCTCCCCGGCTGTAAAGCTGAAAAAGCCGAATAATTTCGATCGTATATAACTGCATTGTTTTTTAAATCTTTACCCTGTGGAAGGTAATAGCAGCCAATTCTTTCACCACTGTATTTTATATGTGCAATATCAATTTTTGTGTTTGCAATATTATCAACAATTTCTTTGGAGAGATAATTTTGAGGAAGTACCGTTACATATTTTACGGGTTGATTCCACAAGGCCAAAGCTTTAGCAACATTTAACTCGGCACCACCAATATACACCGGCATTAAAGCATCTTTAATGAAAACGCCGTTCATGGCCGGCGAATAACGCAGCAGCAACTCCCCAAAACAACATACCATTTTACCTGATGACAACAATTGTAGAAAAAATTAACTGATAAAAAATAAATACTTTATTACATTTTGCTAAAAAAAATCATCTTCCCATCCAGCCTCCATCCACGGTTAAAATTGTACCGTTAACATAGTCGGCAGCATTTGATGCAAGAAATACTACAGGCCCTTTAAAATCTTCCGGCTGCCCCCATCGCCCGGCAGGTATTCTATCGAGTATTGCTTTGCTTCTTACCAAATCGTTTCTTAAAGCCTCTGTATTATCGGTGGCAATATAGCCCGGTGCAATTCCATTTACATTAATACCGCTGCCTGCCCACTCATTGGCCAAAGCTTTTACAACACTGGCAATGGCGCCTTTGCTAGCGGCATAACCCGGCACATTAATGCCGCCCTGAAAACTAAGTAATGAACAAGTGAAAATTATTTTGCCTCTACCCTGCTCCAACATTTTTTTTCCTATTTCTCTTGCCAAAATAAACGGAGCATTCAAGTTTATATTAATTACCCTGTCCCAATAATCATCGCTATGCTCTGCAGCAGGAGCCCGTAAAATGGTGCCGGCATTATTTACCAAAATATCAATTTGTGAATTTTCGGCCAACACATTTTCAATGAAAGCATACAAAGAATTCCTGTCTTCTAAATTTACCCGGTAAGCTTTAAATGTAGCACCGCAAGCCAGTACTTCCTTTTCTACGTCACTTCCTTTTAGTGCCAATGAATAGGATACGCCAATAATATTTGCTCCGGCTTCGGCCAGGCCAATAGCCATAGCTTTTCCAATTCCTTTATTGCAGCCGGTTACCAGGGCTGTTTTTCCAGATAGATTAAAGATTGCTGTATTCATTACCAATTAAAATATTGTTTTGCATTGTTATAGCAAATGTCTTGAATTACTTTTCCTGTCCATTCAATATCGTTGGGCAGTTCGCCGTTTTCAATATCTTCTCCAAAAATGTTACAAAGCAAGCGCCTGAAATATTCGTGCCGGGGATAGGAAAGAAAACTGCGAGAATCGGTGAGCATACCTACAAACTTGCTCAGTAAACCTAAATTGCTTAATGCATTTATCTGCCGGGTCATACCATCTTTTTGATCGAGAAACCACCAGCCCGAACCCCATTGAATTTTTCCCGAAACTGAGCCATCATTAAAATTCCCAATCATGGTTGCCATAAGCTCATTATCGGCGGGGTTTAAATTGTAAAGTATTGTTTTGGCAAGTTTATTTTCTATATCGAGTTTATTTAAAAACTTTGATAAAGGTTTACCATGATTGAAATTACCAATAGAATCCCACCCGGTATCCGCTCCAAGAATTTTCATTGCCCGGCTGTTGTTATTGCGAATTGCGCCCAAATGAAATTGCTGAATCCATCCTTTTTCACTGTCCCATTCTGCAAACAATAGTAGCATGGCCGATTTAAATTGCCTGTTCTCTGCCAGGGTCAATGCATTGCCGGCTCTTATTTTATCAAATGCTTTTACTATATCGGCATCTGTAAAATCTTCGGCATAAATTTCTTCGAGCCCATGGTCAGAAACTACGCAACCATTTTCTGCAAAATAATTGTGGCGTTGTTTTAAAGCTTTGCAATAATCGCCAAACGAATGAACGGTAATGCCGGATGCTTTTTCTATGAGCGCTACATAATTGTTAAACCCGGCAGCATCATCCACATTCATTGCAGTATCGGGCCTAAATGCGGGTAATATTTTTATTTCAAATCCATCGGCTTTTATTTTTTGATGATGTTCCAAACTATCGGCAGGATCATCGGTAGTACAAACCACTTTTACATTCATTTTGCGCAATAAATTGCGAACAGAATATTCGGGAGTACGCAGCAGGTTTGAACATTTTTCATAAATGTCTTCGGCTGATGCTGCATTCAAAATGGTATCAATTCCAAAATATCTTTGCAGTTCAAGATGTGTCCAGTGATAAAGCGGATTACGAAGTGTAAAAGGAACCGTTTGTGCCCATTTTACAAACTTTTCTTTATCGGATTTACTGCCGGTGATATACGATTCATCTACCCCATTGGCACGCATGGCTCTCCATTTATAATGATCGCCATACAACCAAATTTGAGTCAAATTTTCAAACTGCAAATCTTGAGCAATGGCAGCCGGAGGCAAATGGCAATGATAATCTATTACCGGCATTTGCTTTGCATAGTTGTGATAAAGCGTTTGCGCTATGCTGTTATTCAATAAAAAATGTTCGTTCAAAAAAGCTTTCATTCTTACTTTATTATTTTGGCTGAAAACATGGGTGTGGTTATAAAGACACCCCTCTTTTCCATGGTATAAAATCGTCTTGATTGAGGGCAACTGCTTTGGGTATTACCTCGCCGCTTGCTGCTTTTATACAGTAATGCAAAATATCTCTACCCATTTGTTCAATGGATTTTTCGCCGTCAATTACAGGGCCGGTGTCTATATCAATAATATCTGCCATTTTTTTACTGAGCTTACTATTGGTAGAAACTTTAATAGTTGGGCATACCGGGTTTCCGGTGGGTGTACCCAGGCCGGTTGTAAATAAAATTAAAGTAGCGCCGGAAGCTGCTTTACCTGTGGTGGCTTCTACATCGTTGCCAGGTGTGCATACCAGGCTCAGCCCTGGTTTTGTGGCGGTTTCGGTATAATCCAATACATCTACCACCGGCGAGGTGCCGCCCTTTTTTGCAGCACCAGCACTTTTAATGGCATCGGTTATAAGGCCATCTTTAATATTTCCCGGCGAAGGGTTCATGCTAAAACTCGACCCTGCCTGGTTGGCATTAAATTCATAGCGCTGCATTAAATCAATAAATTTTTCGGCCTTTTCTTTTTCAACCGTCCTGTCTATAAGGTCTTGCTCGGCTCCACACAATTCCGGAAACTCTGCCAACAATACTTTTCCACCCAGTGCTACTAAAAGGTCGGCACAAAAGCCTACTGCAGGATTTGCCGATATTCCGCTAAACCCATCGCTACCACCACATTTTACTCCTATGGTTAATTTGCTGAGTGCTGCAGGAGCTCTTTCAATTTTGTTGGCTGCGATTAAACCTTCAAATGTTTTTTTAATGGCTTCGCTTATTAATTGTTCTTCGCTTTGCGACTGCTGTTGTTCAAAAATGAACAAGGGTTTATCGAAACCGGGATGCAATTTTTCAAGATCGTTTTTAAAATCCTGCACCTGTAAATTTTGACAGCCTAAACTCAAAACGGTTACACCGGCTACATTTGGATGATCGGCATAAGCTGCAAGCAATTTGCTTAGTACGGCTGCATCCTGCCTTATACCGCCGCAGCCACCCTGGTGGTTTAAAAATTTAATGCCGTCAATATTTTTAAAGAGTCTCCCAGCGGCATCTTCCAAAGGAGGGAGAGATATAAGACCAATATTCGAAAGTTCTTCACCATTCGTATAGGCTTCAACAAGTTTTTTTGTATAGCTTTTGTATTTATCTGTAACTGCATAACCCAGCTCGTTATGCATTGCTTCTTTTATCACATCGAGGTTTCTGTTTTCACAAAAAACGGTAGGTACAAAAAGCCAGTAATTAGCGGTACCAACCCTGCCATCGCTTCTATGATAGCCGTTAAAGTGCAGGTCTTTAAATTCAGAAACATCCGGAGCC
>DEHT01000004.1 GCA_002352045.1 Chitinophagaceae bacterium UBA2793
GGGCTTTGTTGTAAACACATAAACCCTTCTTCCTCTAATTCAATAAGCATGGCTCTTTCATATACCTTTTCCAAAAAACCGTACCCTAGTTTATTATAAACCTTATAGTAACACTTAATAATAGCTTCAGTTATTTCTGAATGCAAATAATTTTCATTCATCTTCCATTATTATTAAATCATACAAATCATGATTGTCTTGAATATCAGCATTTCTAAATCTGTAAAATCAAGACCATCATAAAAATCAGCGTTCTATTCTATCCTTTTTTAATTGGAAGTGACATCACAGAACCGCATTTTTCGCAGGTACGCTTGTTTTCGTCACTGTAAAAATTATTCATTATCGGCGGTAGTTGGCTAACAATGTCGTTGATTACATCAAACTCTTCGTACAATTTATGGCCGCAGTTTTCGCAGAACCATAAAAAGCCATCTTCTTCTTTCTCTCTAATTTTTTCAATAACCAGGCCAACGGTATTGGGCCCACGCTGTGGCGAATGAGGTGTTTTAGGCGGCAGTAAAAACATATCGCCTTCATTAATGGCAATATCTTTTGGCACACCTTCATCAATTATTTTCAAAACAATATTTCCTTCTACCTGGTAATACAGTTCTTCGCTTTCATTATAGTGGTAATCTTTGCGAGAGTTGGGGCCGCCCACCACCATCACAATAAAATTTTCTGCATCCTTATACACACATTGATTTCCCACCGGAGGTTTTAATAAATCCCGGTTTTCATCTATCCATTTTTTCAAATTAAAAGGGGGTATTACTGCCATAACAATCGTTTTAGTGGCTCAAGATAATTTTTTTTTATGTTACCGGCAGCATTACTTTGAGCAGCATCGTTGCATCGCACTCTTGTACCGCAAATCAATGTTGAACATAAATGCCTCTATATACTTTTGAATCGTTCAACCATTGAACTTTCTTACCTTTACGGCTATGCAATTAACGCTGCCATTTCATTTGGAAAACTTTATTGGAGGAAATTTTATAGGCCCACTCAGCGGGCAATTTATTGACAATATCAACCCCGCTACAGGAGAAGTTTACGGGCTAATTCCAAATAGCAATCAAAAAGATATTGACCTTGCAGTAAACTTTGCACAAAAAGCTTTTAATGAATGGAGTGTAACATCTTCAGAAAAAAGGTTTCAAATACTCAACAAAATTGCCGATCTCATAGATGAGCATAGTAACGAGCTTGCACTGGCAGAAACCAACGACAATGGCAAGCCATTATGGTTGAGTAAAAAAGTAGATATTTATAGAGCCGCAGCCAACTTTCGTTTTTTTGCAACAGGCATCATGCATTTTGCTGCCGAAAGTCATTCAATGGAAAATAAGGCAGTGAACTATACCCTTCGACAACCGATTGGAATTGTAGGTTGCATTAGTCCATGGAATTTACCACTGTATTTATTCACCTGGAAAATAGCACCTGCATTGGCTGCCGGCAATTGTGTAATTGCTAAGCCATCGGAGGTAACACCCGTTACTGCATTTCTATTAGGAAAAATTTGTAAAGAAGCCGGCCTTCCCGATGGCGTTTTAAATATTGTACATGGCAATGGCCCAAGCTGTGGAGAAGCAATAGTAAATCATCCAACCATAAAAGCCATTTCATTTACGGGCAGCACCCGTGCAGGAGAACGCATTGCAAGTATTGCCGCACCCATGTTCAAAAAATTATCTTTGGAACTGGGCGGAAAAAACCCCAACATTATTTTTGCCGATTGCAATTGGGAAAAAATGATGCAAACCAGTTTACAATCTTCCTTTGCCAACCAGGGACAAATATGCTTATGCGGTAGCAGAATTTTAATTGAAGCAACTGTGTATGAAAAGTTCAAAACAGAATTTATAGAAAAAGCAAAACTTATTACCGTTGGCGATCCCCTGGAAAATAATAAACAAGGAGCCATTGTAAGCAAAATGCACTTTGATAAAATTTTAAATTGTATTGAAACTGCAAAACAGGAAGGCGGAAAAATTTTATTGGGAGGCAAGGCCATCAAAACATCGGGCCGCTGTGCCAATGGCTATTTTATTGAACCCACCATAATTGAAGGTTTGGGGCCGCAATGCAAAACAAATACAGAAGAAATTTTTGGTCCCGTTGTTACGCTGCAACCATTTAATACATTGGAAGAAGCTTTGCAATTGGCCAATGCTACCAACTATGGTTTAGCCGCCACCGTATGGACGCAGGACATTTCGAAAGCAAACATAATAGCATCAAAAATTGAAAGCGGCATAGTATGGGTGAATTGCTGGTTGCTGAGAGATTTGCGAACCCCTTTCGGCGGCACAAAGAACAGCGGTGTAGGCAGAGAAGGCGGCTGGGAAGCTTTAAAGTTTTTTACGGAAGCAAAGAACGTTTGTATTGAATTTTAAATTTTCGTTTACCGTTGGTCGTTGCTCGTTTGTCGTAAAAATTAAAAAATTACTTTTTAAAAAGTATGAGTACAATAAAAAAGTTTACTGATTTGGAAGTTTGGCAATTGTCGAATGAATTAGAACAAAAAATATTTTCGATTCTCCAAACTACTACGCTTGCAAACGATTTTGCATTAAAAGATCAGATGAATAAATCTGTTGGCTCTATTCCCGATAATATTGCCGAAGGCTTTAGCAGAGGTGGCAGGTTGGAATTTATTCAATTCTTAAGTATAGCACGTGCTTCTGCTTCTGAGCTACAGTCTCAAATAATAAGATGCAACAACAGAAATCATATAGATAAAAATTTATGTCATGAGTTAATTAATCAAGTTGAGATAATTGGAAAAAAAATTGGAGCTTTTATTCAATACCTAAATCATTCGGAAAAAAGCGGCCCCAAATTTCAGCACAGAGTTACAACCTATAACCAGAAACCAGAAACCAATAACCAGAAACCAGAAACAGTAAAAACAAAAAACGCCGCAAAACCCTTAGGCGCTTATCCTCATGCACGAAAAGTTGGCAACCTGTTATTTCTTTCGGGTATTGGGAGCCGCCAGGCGAGTGATAATAAAATCCCCGGTTTAGAATTAGATGGCGAAGGCAATATTGTTAAATATGATATTGAAGCAGAATGTCGCTCAGTATTTGCTAATGTAAAAGCAGTATTAGAAGCCAGCGGCAGTAGTTGGGATAAAATAGTAGATGTTACCGTTTTTCTCACCAATATGAAAAAAGATTTTCCGGTNNTTTACCATTATGGCGACTATTAATAGATTTGAAGACTTAGAAATATGGAAACTTTCACGAAGTTTGTCAAAAGAAATTTTTAGATTATCACAAAATGGAAAACTCTCTAAAGACTATGAATTGAAAGACCAAATGAATAGAAGCTCCGGCTCAATAATGGACAATATTGCAGAGGGATTTGGTAGAGGTAGCAGGCTTGATTTTATTCAATTTTTGAGTATTGCTTCTGCTACTGAATTAAAATCGCAACTATACAGATGTGTTGATAGAAATTATAGTAGTATAGTTGACTTCGAAAAATTATCAGAAAATGCAAATGCCGTTTATAAAAAAATAAATGGTTTTATAAAATATTTAAACACTTCCATTGTAAAAGGAACCAAATTTAAAGACCGGCTTTCGAAGTAGAAAAATGATAAATCGTAAATGATAAATCGTTCATAAAAAATGATAAAAAAGATAGAATTTAAAAACACTCTCGACTACGCTAAATTTTTAGACGAACAAGACCCTTTAAAATCTTTTAGAGAAAAATTTTACATCCCCTTCATGCACGGCAGAGAAGCTATTTACTTCACAGGAAACTCATTGGGGCTTCAGCCAAAAACTACGCAGGACTATGTATTGAACGAATTGGAAGATTGGGCAAATTATGGTGTAGAAGGCCATTTTCATGCACGCAACCCCTGGATGCCCTATCATGAAATTTTTACCCAACAGCTTTGTTCATTAACAGGTGCATTACCTCATGAAGTGGTTGCTATGAATCAACTAACCGTGAACCTGCACCTTCTAATGGTTAGTTTTTATAGGCCAACAAAACAGCGATATAAAATTATTTGCGAAGCAAAAGCATTTCCATCCGACCAATACGCAATGGAAAGCCAGGTAAAATATCATGGCTTTAATTATGAGGATGCTGTGGTGGAAGTATCTGCAAGAGAAGGTGAATACACTATTCGTACCGAAGATATTTTAACTGCAATAGAAAAAAATAAAGACAGTGTTGCACTGGTTTTATTTAGTGGTGTAAATTATTATACCGGCCAGTTGTTTGATATGCCTGCAATTACTTTTGCAGCTCATAAAGCCGGAGCTTACGCCGGATTCGACTTAGCACATGCAGCCGGTAATGTGCCTCTGAGTTTGCACGAATGGAATGTTGACTTTGCCTGCTGGTGCAGTTATAAATATTTAAACAGTGGGCCAGGTGGAGTTTCGGGAGTTTATATAAATGAAAGACACTCGTCTGATACAGATATACCTCGCTTTGCAGGCTGGTGGGGACATGATAAAGAAAACCGTTTTTTAATGGAGCAGGGTTTTAAACCCATCCCCTCAGCCGAAGGATGGCAATTGAGCAATGCGCCTGTATTAAGTATGGCAGCACACAAGGCTGCATTGGATGTTTTTGATGAAGCCGGTTGGGAAAATGTTTTTACAAAAGCAAAAGCACTCAACCAATATTTATGGCATGTTTTGGATGAAGTAAATGCTGCTTGTACAGACAAACCCATTACTATCATTACACCCAGAAATGAAGAAGAACATGGCTGCCAGGTAAGTCTTTTAATGAATAGGGATGGAAAAAAAATATTTGAAGAATTAAAGAAACAATCTGTAATTGCCGACTGGCGTGAACCCAATGTAATTCGCATTGCGCCGGTTGCTTTGTACAATAGTTTTGAAGATGTGTGGAAGTTTGGCGATATATTAAGAATGTTTCTTGTTACTCGTTAACCATTAGTCGTTGGTCAAACCGATAACATGATTTTTTTTTGAGAAACTAATTTTCGAACAAATTTATTGGTGTAAGCTACAACAAAGAAAGCAGGATAAAAAAATAATGAAAAAAGAAATTACAATAATAGGTGCAGGATTAGTTGGCTCATTGCTTTCAATTTATCTATGCAAAAGAGGCTACAAGGTAAAAATTTTTGAACGTCGTGCCGATATGCGAAAAGAAAAAATAAGTGCCGGCCGATCTATTAACCTGGCATTAAGCGATAGAGGTATTAAAGCATTGGAAGAAGTAGG
>DEHT01000072.1:0-926 GCA_002352045.1 Chitinophagaceae bacterium UBA2793
ACTCTTTGTATCTCCGGATTAAATTCCGGAGTTATAAAACCCATCGAACCTACGGTTCTGTAAGCAATAACATTACTCCGAAAAACATAATTGATAAAATATTTCAACCATTCTTTACCACCAAACCCACAGGAAGCGGAACAGGCCTGGGGTTGAGTTTAAGTTATGACATTGTAAAGGCACATGGTGGAGAGATAAAGGTGGAAACAAAAGAAGAAGAAGCCCGCCCGCCTGCCCAATCTGATCATTCAGGCGGGGATTACCCGGTCGGACGGGGAACTAAATTTACTATTATGTTGCCAGTATGATGTTGAAGTTGCAGAGGCGTAGCCTCGATTCAATATTATAACAACNNTAGGCTCGAAACATATAAAGAAAACAGCATGGCAAATACCTATCATCAAATTTACCTGCAATTTGTATTTGCAGTAAAATACAGAAAAGCAGTTATCAGTAAAGAATGGAAATCTACACTCTTTGCTGTAATAGGAAACTTAATAAATGAGGCAGGTTGTAAAACCATAATTGTAAATGGAGTAGAAGATCATGTGCATTGTTTTGTTGGTTTAAAACCGGCTGTTTCTGTTTCGGAATTAATGAAAACAGTAAAAGCAAAATCATCAAAATACATAAACGATAACAGGTTAACAGCTCGGCGGTTTGAATGGCAAAAGGGGTATGGCGTTTTTTCTTATAGCCAATCCCAGGTAGATAAAGTGTATCATTACATACAAAACCAGGAAACGCATCATAAAAAGCAAACGTTTCAAGATGAGTATATCGAATTTTTAAAGAATTTTAAAATCGATTACGATGAGCAATATATTTTTAAAGAGTTGGAGTAAAGTTGAATCGTGCCTACGGCACTCCACTTATATTCATTGTTTCTATCACCGGATTAAAACCCGGTGTTATAAAATGCTTCG
>DEHT01000072.1:965-17187 GCA_002352045.1 Chitinophagaceae bacterium UBA2793
GAGTGTTTTATAATTCTCCCTATTGGTTGAAATCTGTTGTCCTTACGATACTCAGGTATAAAGTTTTTTTCTCAGGATTAAAGTCCGTAATAAAAATAAAACTAACCAATGACGTAGCCACTGAACTATTTTGAAACGATGGACTTTACTATTAGCTTATGAAACCTACAACAAATGGATACAAATTTTTTTAGTATTAAATAATAATTGAAAATTTTTAAATAAAAATAAAATGATCCATAATAAGCAAGCTCAGTGCTCAGTTCGTTTCTACCCAGCCGAAATTGCACTATTAACCATCATTCTTCTCTTCCTGTTTTCCAAAGGGGTTAATGCGCAAAATCCACAAATAGATTCCATCAACAGGCTTATTGCCAAAACAACTGATGATACTACTCGTATCAATATTTATATTGACAAAGTAAACCTGTTAGCAGGAAGCGACCTCAATGCAGCCATTACAGTGGGGAAAGAGCAATTACTACAATCGGAAAAAATAAACTATTACAAAGGTATTGTTATGCTCCGAAGCCAGTTGGCAAGCAACTATATATTTACAGGCAACTATGAACTTGCACTAGACAATCTTCATTTTCTTGAAAAGTTTGTTAAACCAAAAGATTCCGTTCGTTATTCCGGAATTTTGGCCTGCTATGGAATGATGTATGGTGTAAAAGGCGTTTATGATTCCTCCATTTGGTACTATTCCAAGGCTATTGAAATAAACGAACGCATTCAAAACAACATTGAACTTCCGGGAAATTATGCCAACATTTCTATAGGTTACCAGCAATTAGCAAATTATCCAATGGCCTTAGAGTATCAACAAAGATCTTTAACCCTTACACAAAAATTAAAACTTAAACCACAGCAGGCAAGAACAATGTTGAATATGGCAATTACCTATCAAAATATTGGCGATACCGGCAAAGCTATTGAGATGTATGAGGCTTCCATTCAACTTGCAGAAAAAATTAATTCCAGGATTACCCAATTATATGGTTATTCCAATCTTGCAACCATTTATCTTGGCAAAAAGGAATGGACAAAAGTTTATGATCTTGGAATAAAAGCTGCTGAATTGGCTGAAAAGTCGGGTGATATTGGAATACAGGCAGCCAGCCTATCTAAAGCAGCTCAAAGTTTGGCTTTTCAAAATAAATTTGCAGAAGCAACTGAATTGAGTAAACGGTCTATTGCACTAGCCGATTCATCCAAACAGCCAAAGAATATTTCACAGGCATTTCAGGTAATGGCAACTACACTTTTTTTACAAAAAAAATATACAGAAGCCATACCCTATTTTGAAAAAAGTTTTCAAATAGTACAAGCTGATCCGGCGTTCGACAGGGCCATTGTTGAAGCCTATATCTTTCTGTCACAGTGTTACGAATACAGCGGCAATTACAAAAAAGCATTGGAGAATTACCAAATGAGTGTAAACATTACAGATTCAATGCGCAGGAAAGATAATATCAGGAAAGCAACTGAAGTAAGTATGAACTTTGAATTCCAAAAAAAACAGGAAATACAAAAAGCCGAACAAGTGCTCAAAGACAGTATTACACGTTCTAAACAAATAGCACTATTGGTGGGGCTTGGAATCTTTTTATTATTAGCCGTTTTTGCATTTATAGGTTTTAAGAACAAGCAAAAAGCCAATAAACTACTTAAAGAACAAAAGCTACAAATCGAAAGCACATTAAACAAACTAAAATCAACGCAAGCGCAACTTATCCAATCCGAAAAAATGGCATCGCTTGGAGAGCTTACCGCCGGCATAGCACATGAAATTCAAAACCCATTAAATTTCGTCAATAATTTTTCAGACATTAATAGAGAAATGCTAGCAGAAATGAAAGATGAAATAAGTAAAGGAAATATGGATGATGCAAATGCTATTGCTGATGATGTGATAGCCAACGAAGAAAAAATAAATCACCATGGAAAAAGAGCCGATGATATTGTAAAAGGCATGTTGCAACACTCGAGAAAAAGTGAAGGCAAAAAAGAAATCACAAACATCAATGATTTATGTGAAGAATATGTGAGATTGAGTTACCATGGATTGAGAGCTAAGGATAAAAATTTTAACGCATCATTCAAAACCCACATTGATGCTACTCTACCTCAAATAAATGTGGTGCCACAGGATATTGGTAGAGTAATTTTGAATTTACTAAACAATGCCTTTTATACCACAAGCGAGCGGCAGAAAATTGAAGATGAAGGCTATATGCCAATTGTAACCATTACTACTAAAAAAGAAGCCGACAAGATTTTGATTAGTGTAAAGGATAATGGAACCGGCATTCCTGAAAAAATAAGAGATAAAATCTTTCAACCATTCTTCACCACCAAACCCACAGGAAGTGGCACAGGATTGGGATTGAGTTTGAGTTACGATATAGTTAAAACACATGATGGAGAAATAAAAGTTGAAAGCAATGAAGGGGAAGGAACGGAGTTTATTGTTTCGCTACCTGTAGCCTGAAAAACAGATGAATAGTATTACTGGATTATTCAGAAGAAAGCAAATCGGTGTACCATGCAGACAAAGAATGATATTGTAAAAGTTCATGCCGATGCCCTGATTGCAATTGGGTTAAAGAGGAACGCAAAGAAGACAAAGGGCGTGAATTTATTATTTTAATATCTATTTCTTATGCTACTAATGTATAAATTAAAATGAGAAGCAAGATTTTACTTTTAGTTATCCTACTACATTTGAGTATTTTTTTGAGTGCTCAAAAAATACAAATGTTGACCACTGAACTCTCCAATGCAAAAACAGATACTAACCGGTTAAGAGTATTAAATGAAATAGCTGAATATTTCTATATTGGATATGATTATACTCAATGCAAAGAATATTCCTTGCAGGCTTTGTTATTATCTGATAAACTTTTACAATCAACAACAATAAAACAAAACGCCGGCCTTTCAAATGAAATTAAGTATTGGAATGCAGTGTCAAGGGTAAATTATGGCAGTGCCATTATTTTTGAAAATCCATCTTCAGCTATGGATTCTGTATTACTATCCGAACAGATATGGAGTAAGGCTAATCACAAAAAAGGCTTGGCATTTGTTTATGGAAGACTGGCCGACTTATCCTCTTTGCAAAGCAATCATCAAAAGGCATTGGATTATAATGAAAAGAGCATAAAATTTTATACGGAATTAAAGGATACCTACCATTTAGCTAACATCTATTACCAAAGAGCACTTTTCCAAAGGTATATGGGTTACTATGGCGATGCAATGGAAAACAACATCACTGCTTTGGAAATGGCAAAAGAATCAAAAGATAGTTCCCTGGTAGTAGAATGTTTGCTGGCAAATGGTTTCATCTATATGTTTGTAAAGGAATTTTCTTTAGCAATAGCTGCACAACAAGAGGCTATGAAAGTAGCAACAGCCATGAATGACTCATCCTATATTGCTACCATCTACAGCGACATGGGTAATGTTCACATGAGAGATGGAAAATTGGATTCAGCACTACAGGATTTTAAAAATTGTTTTAACCTACGCAAACGTTTAAATGAAACACTTTACTTAAGCAATGCATTACTTTATATTTCACATATTTTATTAAAACAAGGAAAAATTGAGCAAGCATTGGCCACCCAATTTGAAGCATTGCAATATGCCAAAAACTTAAAAGAAGGAACCTATGTATTAGATGTTTATGCCGACATTGCAGTTTCAACTTATAAACTAAATTATTTGCAGCAATCACTTACTTATAACGATACACTGCTTCTACTCAGTACTAAATACAAAAACTCATCTTACAGTTCTATTGCTTTACAGGGAATAGCCAATGTGAACTTGAAACAGGGCAAAAGAGCAGCTGCAATCGTCGCACTCAAAAAAGCCATTTCTATTACCAATACAGATGACTATAGAAACTTAAAGGAAATATATGCTGGATTATTAACCGCACAGGAAAAATCGGGCAATTATAAAGAAGCATTTCACAATGCTATGTTGTACAAACGATTTTGTGATTCAGTTGAAACAATGGAGAAAAGCACCAAATTAGTTAGCCTTACCAATCAATTAGAATTTCAAAACAAACGAGCCTTACTCGAAGTAAGCCAGGAAAAAGAACTTGCATTAAAACAAAGTGAAATAAGGCAACAAAAGCTATTTCGTAATTTGAGTATTGGCAGCTTAATTATTGTAATAATTTTTGCGCTTAGCTATTTCAAAAGGTTTAGAGAAAAACGAAAATTAAATATACAACTCGAACAAACGGTAACCAACCTTAAGGCAACTCAAAAGCAACTCATACAATCCGAAAAAATGGCTTCGCTTGGAGAACTCACAGCCGGCATTGCTCATGAAATTCAAAACCCATTGAATTTTGTAAACAACTTTAGCGAAGTAAGCAAAGAGCTATTAGATGAAATGAAGCAAACTTTAGAAAAAGGATACACCGATGATGCCAAAGAAATAATGCAGGATGTAGTTCAAAATCTTGAAAAAATAAAGCATCATGGTAAAAGGGCCGATGCCATTGTTAAGGGTATGCTGCAACATTCCCGAAAAAGCGAAGGCAAAAAAGAACCAACGGATATCAATGCATTATGCGATGAGTATGTACGATTGAGTTATCATGGATTAAGGGCAAAGGATAAAAGTTTTAATGCAAAATTTGAAACCAATTTTGATGCTTCACTTCCAAAAATAAATATTGTGCCGCAAGATATAGGAAGGGTAATTTTGAATTTGATAAACAATGCGTTTTATGCAGCCTCTCAAAATCACCAGCAAAAGGCGGAAGGTACTTTAAACGCAGAACAAAAAAAGGTTCCTACTGTTTGGGTAAATACAAAAAAACAAGGCGATAAGGTTTTAATTTCTGTAAAGGATAATGGAAGGGGAATTCCAAAGGAGAATTTAGAAAAAATTTTTCAACCCTTTTTTACAACAAAGCCATCTGGTAGCGGAACCGGCTTGGGATTGAGTTTAAGTTTTGATATTGTAAGAGCGCATGCTGGTGAATTGAAGGTAGAAACCCTGTCTGCCGAAGCAGCAGCGCAGGCAGGGAAGGATGGCGAGGAAACGGAGTTTATCATTATACTACCGGTTGTTTGAAACATTAATTAATTGTACTAAAAGATTGCACAGAATTATTCAATATTTAATGAAGCAACTAAAGTTTAAACCTGAAAAAAAAAGTAACTCACCAAATGAAAAAATTATTTCTGATAATTATTATTTGCTCCACTTCAACCACACTTGTAGCACAGCAGGAATATTATGTTTTTAAAGATGCTAATAAAAACATTGAAGAAAGGTTGTCTAATTTATTGCAACAACTTACTCTACCCGAAAAAATTTCACTTTTAGGCTTCAGAAGCAAGGCAGTGCCCCGCCTGGGTATAGCAGCATACAACTGGTGGAACGAGGCTTTACACGGTATTGCCCGTGCCGGTAAGGCAACCGTATTTCCACAAGCCATTGCTATGGCAGCAAGTTTTAATGAAGAATTATTGCTGGAATGTGCCAATGCCATATCTACCGAAGCCCGGGCTAAATATAACCTGAGCACTAAAAACGGAAATCATTTACAATATATGGGCCTCAGCTTTTGGTCGCCCAATATTAATATTTTCAGAGACCCTCGCTGGGGCCGTGGACAGGAAACCTATGGCGAAGATCCTTTTCTTACAGCCGGTATGGGCACTGCATTTATAAAAGGTTTACAGGGCAATCATCCAACCTATTTAAAAACAGCAGCGGCAGCCAAACATTTTGCAGTTCACAGCGGCCCCGAAAAAGATCGACACCACTTTAACGCTATAGTTAGTGAAAAAGATTTAAGAGAAACCTATCTATACGCTTTTAAAAAATTAGTAGATGCCGGAGTAGAATCGGTGATGTGTGCTTATAACAGGTTAAATAATGAACCATGCTGTACCGGTACAATTTTGATGCAAAATATTTTGCGTAAAGAATGGAATTTTAAAGGGCATGTAGTTACTGATTGTTGGGCTTTGCAAGATATTTATGATTCGCATAAAACCCTACCCGATGCAGTTACGGTAGCTGCTGCTGCCATTAAAGCAGGTGTAAATGTAGATTGTAGTAATCTTTTACAGGACGATGTAATGAACGCCATTGAAAAAAAATTACTCACCCATGCCGAAGTAGATAGTGCTTTAGCGCCCCAATTGAGAACACAAATTAAGTTGGGCTTTTTTAACAGCCCCACTCTATCGCCTTTTTATAATTATGGAGAAGATAGTATTGCCAACGAATATCATCAATCACTTGCCAGGCAAATTGCCTCCGAGAGCATGGTATTGCTCAAAAACGAAAATAATATTTTACCCATTAATAAAAACCAATACAAACAACTCATGATAGTAGGGCCCAATGCTGCCTCATTAGATGCTTTGCTGGGCAACTATCATGGTGTAAGCAGTAAAGCAGTAAACTTTGTAGAAGGCATTACTGCTGCTGTGGATGCCGGCACAAGAATAGAATACGATATGGGCTGCGATTATAATGATAGCACCAGGTTTGGTGGAATATGGGCAGCCACTAATGCAGAAATAACTATTGCAGTGCTTGGCCTCACCCCGGTTTATGAAGGCGAAGAAGGCGATGCATTTCTTTCTGAAAACGGAGCCGACAAAAAATCACTGAATATTCCTGCCTCGCATATTGCTTATTTAAAAGCTTTGCGAAAAGGTACAAAAACACCCATCGTTCTTGTATTAACTTCCGGCAGTGCAATTAATATTGCAGAACTTGCTCCTTATGCCGATGCTATTATTTTAGCATGGTATCCCGGCGAGCAGGGTGGCAATGCATTGGCCGATATTTTATTTGGAAAATCAAGCCCTTCGGGTCGCCTGCCCATCAGCTTCTACAACAGTTTACAAGATTTACCGGCATACGATAATTATTCAATGCAAGGCAGAACATACCGGTACTTCAATGGAAATATTCAATACCCTTTTGGATTTGGATTGAGCTATACTTCATTTCAGTACAATTGGATTACAAAGCCTGTTGTAAAGCAAGACAGTATTAAACTTTCTGTTGAAATATCCAACACAGGTAATTACAACAGCAAAGAAGTGGCACAGGTTTATATTGAATATCCTGCGGATCCTGCAATGCCACTCAAAGAATTAAAAGCTTTCAAAAAAATATCCCTAAACACTAAAGAAACTTCGGTAATTGATTTTTCGATACCCCTGTCCGAATTAAAAAAATGGAACAAGCAGCAAAACAACTGGCAATTGTATAAAGGCAACTACAGCATATTTGTTGGCAGTAATTCAAATGACAAAAAAATTATTTCATCGTTACACATTAAATGATATTGTACCCGCAGTATGATAAAAAATTGACCGCTGCAATATGCTATACTTGATAGTAAAATAGTATATTCAACAAATGATATTGTAAGAATTGACAAGCCTTACCTAAACTAAAAGCATTGGAGTAAGAATTGCATTGCAAAGTTTTTGTAAGCACCAAAAAAGGAAGTTGGAAATATGAAAAAACGGCTACTCTCTTTTCTTATCTGCATTGGTTGCATCCAGGGTCTTGGGCAAAGTAAATCGTCTGTACAGGTTGCAGCGCAATGCGACTCCATCCTCCGCCTGTTGCTATCAGAAAAAGATGCAATAAAAAAGGCCGATCTTAATTTAGCATTTTATAGTGCATCCATTGATGGATTTCCATTACAACTCATTAGTCTTAGTCAAAAATTACTCGATGCATCCAAAAAAAATAACGACCGCTTTTTAGAATCGGCCGGTTTAAGTGCAGCAGCCCAGGGTTACAGGCTTACCGGAAACTATGTAAAAGCCCTGGAATATCATAGCAATGCCGTGGCATTGGCAGAAGCAACGGGTAATAAAGTGTTGACAGGTTTTGCCATTAACCAATTAGGACATATTTATAAAGACAGGTACCAAAACGAAAAAGCTTTAAGCGTATATAAAGAATCACAGCAGTATTTTAAAGCTGCGGGGAGAGAAGATATTTGGTATCCGGAAATGAACCAGGGAGTAGTTTTTTATAATATGGGAAACTACGACTCTGCTTTATACTATACCACAAAAGTTATTAATAACATAGGCAAAGTTCAAAACAACAGTAATCTGGCGGTAATATATTCAACCCTTGGCGGCTTATACAGCCAAAAGGGCAATATCGACAGTGTAAAAAAATATTTTAATCTTGCTTTGGATCATGCCAATAAAGTAAAATCGGCAAGATATTTAAGCACTACTTATTGGGCAATAGCCGAACATTTTAAACAAAACAAACAGTTCGATTCTTCGGCAAGCTATTTTAAAAAAGCGGTGGATATTGTTGCAGGTAGCGAAATGAATAACTTAGTTTTAAATCCGGCCAAAGAACTTACATCCTATTATCAAAACATAAATGCCGATAGTGCAGTTAAATACTGGAAAGTATATTCCGCTGCTAATGATAGTGTAAACAGCATTCGCATCAATCAGCAAATACAAATGCTCACTTTTGAAGATGAGCAGCGTAAAAAAGATATAGAGCATGCAAAAACAGCTTATCAAAACAAACTGCGTACCGGTATATTAATTGGTGGGCTATCTGCTATTTTATTAATAGCTCTGCTACTTTACAGAAACAACCTACAAAAGCAAACTACCAATAAAGCGTTACAAAAAACCCTGGCCGATTTAAAATCTACACAGGCACAACTCATTCAATCCGAAAAAATGGCATCATTGGGCGAACTTACTGCAGGCATTGCCCATGAAATACAAAACCCATTAAACTTTGTAAATAATTTTTCGGAGATTAATAAAGAATTATTACAGGAATTGAATGAGGCCATCATCAACGCTGATACAGAAGAAGCAAAAAGCCTTATTACCGATCTTATAAACAATGAGCAAAAAATTAACCAACATGGCAAGCGAGCCGATAGTATTGTAAAAGGAATGCTTCAGCATAGTCGCAAGAGTACCGGTCAAAAAGTACCGGTGGATATTAATGCAGTTTGCGACGAATGCCTCCGACTCTCCTATCATGGTATGCGAGCCAAAGACAAATCATTTAATGCAACATTTGAAACCCATTTTTATGAGGCATTGCCCAAAATAAATATACTGCAACAGGAAATTGGCCGGGTTATTATAAACCTGTGCAGCAATGCATTTTATGAAGTGAATAAAAAAAGAAAAACAGCAGGAAACAATTATCAACCAATGGTGAGTATAACCACCTCACTTTGGGGTAACCAGGGTATTGAAATAAAAATACATGACAATGGATTAGGAATACCTCAATCTATTATAGATAAAATTTTTCAACCCTTCTTTACAACTAAACCAACCGGGGAAGGTACCGGGCTGGGTTTAAGCATGAGTTACGATATTATTACCAAAAGCCACAATGGAAAATTACAGGTAACCTCGCAGGAAAATACAGGTACCAGCTTTACCATTAATTTACCATTTCAAAATGCCTAACACATGAACATTTTAGTAGTTGACGATGAAAAAGATGTAAAAACATTATTTGAGCAAAGGTTTAGAAAAGAAATTAGAGATCATGAAATTGACTTTGCTTTTGCCTTCTCCGGAGAAGAAGCGCTTGATTACCTTAATCAGCATCTTCACCAGGCGGTGTTAATTTTATCCGATATTAATATGCCGGGAATGAGTGGGTTGGAATTACTGGATCGAATAAAGAAAAAATACGACACACCACCACCCATCGTAATGATGTTAACTGCTTATGGCGACGCAGATAATTTTAATATGGCAAAATCTTTGGGTGCCGATGATTTTTTAACCAAGCCGGTGGATTTTACCAACCTGAAAGAAAAAATAAAAAACTTTTAATTATGACGAAAATTTTAGTGGCAGATGATGAGGCCGACCTGGAAACACTCATCAGGCAAAAGTTTCGCCAAAAAATTAGAGACCGGCAATACGAATTTTTGTTTGCATTAAATGGCAATGAAGCTTTATCCATTATTAAAGAACACCCCGATGTAGATATTGTATTAAGCGATATCAATATGCCCGAAATGGATGGTCTTACCCTGTTGAGTAAACTAAACGATCTTAATCCTTTAATTAAATCCGTAATGGTATCGGCTTATGGCGATATGGAAAATATAAGAATAGCTATGAACAGAGGTGCATTTGATTTTGTTACCAAACCGGTAAATTTTGAAGACCTTGAAATCACCATGCAAAAAACAATTGCTCATGCAAAACAGGCAAAAGAAACTTTGCAGGCAATAAAAGAAAACAATATTCTGCGAATGTATGTGGATGAAAATGTGCTCAAATTTATGGGCAGCAAAGAATTTGAAAACTCTTTACTGGAAAACGAAACGGTAGAAGCTTCGGTAGCGTTTATAGACATCTGTAGCTTTACCGCCATTAGCGAAAGCCAAAAGCCCGATGAAGTGGTGCATTTACTCAATCGCTATTTTGATGTAATGGTAAAAGAAATAATTGACCAAAACGGCATCATAGATAAATTTATCGGCGATTGTGTAATGGCTGTTTTTAAAGGAGATTATCATTTAGACAGGGCCATTGATGCAGCTATTGCTATTAGAAATAAAATAGATCAACTGCCCGAAGAACTGGGCTTTACCCCCAAAGTTTCTATTGGTATCAATAGCGGAGAAATGATTTCGGGAAATATTGGCTCCGCTGCTTTGAGGCGGTTAGACTATACCGTTATTGGAGATATTGTAAATACGGCTCAACGCCTGCAAGGAGCAGCAGGTATTTGCCAAATTTTAATTACAGAAGATTGTTATGAAAAAGTAAAGCAATCTTTCCAATGTAAAATAATTGGCAACATTACACTCAAAAACAAAACCGGTGAAACAACCGTTTACGAAGTATTAACTTAAAAGTTGGCTATTATCATTTTGGAGATATGCTGCAGCAAAAAGCAAATACATTTTAAATAAAGCAATTGCGCCGTCTCTAAACTTTAATTTTTAAAAAAAATAAACAAACGCTTTCATGCGAAAAAAGATAAACAACGAGCCCATACAATGGAATCATATTTTTAGTGTAAAAAATATAATTCAAACACTTGTAGGTGTAGCACTGGCGGTGTTGGCCATGCGTGGCTTTATGATACCCAACCGTTTTTTAGACGGTGGCATCACAGGCATTTCTATATTATTGCACGAAATGTATGATTGGAATATAAGCCTGCTTTCTATATTGCTAAATATTCCATTCATTTACCTGGGCTATAGGCGAATTGGCAAAACCTTTGCCATACAAACCATCATCGCAGTTATACTGCTTGCCGTAGGGCTTAGTTTTGTACACATACATGCCATAACAAACGACAAATTGCTTATTGCCATTTTTGGCGGCCTTACCATGGGAGCAGGCGTTGGCTTAATTCTACGCTGTGGGGGTGTTATAGACGGCGCCGAAGTAATTGCAGTATTTACCAAACGAAAAACAGGTTTCTCCAGTAATGAAATTATTTTGCTTTTCAACGCCATTATTTTTACCATTGCAGCCACACAATTTGGATTAGAAACAGCCATGTATTCTTTAATAACTTTCTTTACTGCCACCAGGGTAACAGATTATGTAGTGGATGGTATTGAACAACACACGGCCATTAACATCATCTCGGCAGAGCATGATGCCATTAAAAATTTTTTAGTAAATGATTTGGGAAAAGGAATTACCGTTTATAAAGGCGAAAGAGGATACCTTCCCGGTAGTTTTGAAGTGAAAAACGAAACCGATATTATTGTTACCATTGTAACCAGGCTTGAAGTGCATCAATTGCAAACAGCCATTAAAGAAATAGACCCCAAAGCTTTTGTATATGTTCAAAGCATTAAAGAAGCAGCCGGCGGTATTTTAAAAGCAAAACCTCGTAGTCATTAATTTAATTACATGTTGCAACCACAAGCCATCCCCGATTATGCCGGAGCAGAAAGTTTTATAATTGCTCGCCTGCAAAAAGAATTGCCTGCAAGCCTTACCTATCATGGTATTCATCATACAATAGATGTAATGCAGGCGGCAATGCGCATCGCAAACTTTGAAAAAATTACTGAGGAAGAAAAAAAATTGATGAGAGTGGCCATTGCTTTTCATGATGCAGGATTTTTATATACCTATCTTGGCCACGAAGAAAAAGGATGCCAATTGGCGGAAGAAATATTACCCGCTTTTGGCATCGATGAAAAACAGGTAGCTGCCATTTGCAATATGATACTTTCTACAAAAATTCCACAAAGCCCGCAAACATTACCTGAACAAATTATTTGCGATGCCGACCTCGATTATCTGGGATTAGAAAATCCGGTACCCGTTGCAACAGCACTTTATGAAGAAATAAAAAACAGAGGTGAAAATATTAGTGTGCAGGAATGGAATGATATACAAATAAATTTTTTACAATCGCATCGCTATCATACCAACTATGCCAAGCTTTATCGCCAGCAAAACAAAAATGCTTATCTACAGCAATTAATACAACAACAAATCTGATGATTGTTTTTAAAATGCAATTTTAACCTGCTTACTCATTCTCCCAAAAAATTGTTCCATTGCTCTCCGGCTAACAAAGCCTCAAAAACATTCCTTCCATTTTTAAGAGATTCCAAATGCCGTTGGTGATGTAAATCGGTTCCAAGATAACGGCAAAGCTTATTTTTCACAATATACTTTGCGGCTTTTTCGGCACCTGCACCATAGTGGCCTGTAAACGACAATAAATTTACCTGCAATTGAAAGCCCAGGTCGTTGAGTAAATGATAGTATTTGTGATTACCCTGAAAATAAGTATATCGTTCGGGGTGAGCTAAAATAGGCGAATATCCTGATGTAAGAATGGCAAAACTCATTTGCTTTGGATTTTCGGGTATGGAGCCAAAGGAAAATTCGGTGAGAATTGTTTTATCTTTTATACAAAGCAGTGGTTCCTGCCTTTCTATCTTTTCAAAAAAAGCTGCATCCATCATGTACTCGGCAGCAGCATCTACCCTATAATTAATTTGCTGTTCCTGTAAAGCAGCTCTTAAAAGGGCTAATGCATTTAAAATAGTTTCGGGTGTATTGCGATATACATCACTTATAACATGTGGCGTGGCAATAGAGCGTTGTAAACCCAGTTCTATCAACCCTTTTACCAATTGAATACTGGTTTCCACATTGGGCGAACCATCATCTATCCCCGGCAGAATATGACTATGCATATCTGTTGAGATGGGAAAATAATTAGAAGAAGGATTGTTTTTTTTAAAAAACGAAATCATTGCAAGAACGCTTGAGACTTTCGAATGCTAGATTATTGAACAATTGATAAAGTTTAAAAAATACAATGAAATCAATTTTACATTATGCATTATCAATTATAGATTACCCTTTTGCTTCTGTTTTACAAACTGATGAATTTTTATCATGGGCTTAAGAATGCTCACAAAAAAAGAGAAAGGAATTTTATTTTTTTTCATGGCTAAAAAATCCCGGCGATTAGCTCTAAGCCTTTGTTTAAGGCTTCTATTGCTTTGGCCGCCCATACGCATACGAACCAGTAATTGAGGAATATAACAAGCGCTAATACGATGCAGGTACAAGTACCTCGACATAAACTCGTAATCGGCTGCCGTAAAATAATGTGTTTGATAGCCGCCATATTTTTCTACCAGGGAGCGTTTAATATAAAAAGTTGGATGAGCCGGCATCCATCCATACAAAAAGCGGCTTCGCTTATAGGGTAAGCCCTTCCAAATACGCATCACCCGGTTTACATCGTACCTATCCACAAATTCTAAATCTCCAAAAACAGAGTCCACCTTTTCTTTTTCAAATGTATCAACAATGCTGCTTATCACATTTTCATTGTCTAAAATATCATCGCTGTTTAAAATGCCAATTACATCGCCGGTAGCCACCTGCATTCCTTTGTTAATAGCATCGTACATACCGTGGTCGGTTTCGCTTACATAGTATTCTATACAATCTTCATTTTTGCGAATAATGGCCTGTGTACCATCGGTTGATTTGCCGTCAATAACGATATACTCAATATTGGGATAGTTTTGAGATTTAACGGAATTAATGCAATCCTGTAAATAATCGGCAGAATTGTAAGTAACAGTAATGATGGATACTTTTATTCCATTTACGCCTTCTATATTAATATAGGCATTGGCCTCATCCTGTATTTTTTTCTCCGGTGCTTGCATTTATTGCTTTCTAAAAATAAGTTTATTTGCTTAAAAATCTATCTCTTTTATTAACGTTAAATATCTACAACAGTTACTAAAGTACCACATTCATTATAACTATCTTTCAACAATTATATTTTCCATCACAAGCATATCCATATCTGTTCTCAAAAAACAGGCCAAGGCTTGTTCGGGAGTGTTAACAATAGGTTCGTTTTCATTAAAGGACGTATTTAATAAAATAGGGATTCCTGTTTTTACCCTAAATGCTTCAATGAGTTGATAGTAAGCTGGCGAAATTATTTTATCCACGGTTTGCAGTCTTCCGCTTCCATCCACATGCGTAACAGCAGGTATCAGTGACTGTTTTTCTTTCTTTATTGGAAAAACCTTTTCCATAAAAGGAACGGGCTCATCCAATTCAAAAAATTCAGCAACATACTCCTTCAATATGGAAGGGGCAAAAGGCCTGAAGCTTTCTCTCCTTTTTATTTTACTATTCAGTAATTCTTTAGCATCCTGCCTCCTGGGATCTGCCAATATAGATCTTCCACCCAAAGCCCGTGGCCCAAATTCTGCCCTCCCGTTCATCCAGCCTACTACCTTTCCCTGAATCAATGCATCGGAAACCCTGTTATACAGGTCTTCATCCTTTACTTCTTTATAAACAACCTGCTGTTCATCCAGGTATTTTTTTATAAATACGTTGTCAAATCTGCTTCCGGTGTAAGCCGACCAAATGGGGCTTCTATTTACTTTCATCATCTGATGTTGTACCCAAAGCCCGGCTCCCATTGAAATCCCAGCGTCATGGCCAGCAGAAGGAATATACACTTCTTTAAAACCGGTATTGCGAGTAATTTTTCCATTTGCCACACTATTTTGTGCCACACCACCGGCAATGCATACACGAGTTAATCCTGTTGTTTGATGCAGGTGGTTGAGTAAATGAAAAATTACTTCCTCGGTAATGATTTGTACAGATGCAGCAAGGTCTTTATGATACTGTGTTAAGGGTTCTTCGCTGATTCTTGCAGGTCCAAAAACCGCTGTCATTTTATCACTATACAATGTAGCCACTACAGGAATATGGTCTTCTCTGTAAGAGATAATACCATGGGTTCCTTTTCGGAAATATTGCAGGTTCAGGCTGAAGCTTCCATCTGGTTTTAATTGAATCACCTTTCTAAGTTGGTTAACGTGTACCGGCTTACCATAAGGAGCCATGCCCATCACTTTATATTCATCCCCATAATGAGGAAAGCCCAGCAATTGTGTGAAAGCAGAGTAAAATATACCGATGGAATGTGGGAAATCAATGGAATTAATAATTTCTATATTATTTCCCTTCCCTACTCCCATCATTGTGGTACTAAAATCGCCGGAGCCGTCAATACTCAAACAAGCGGCCTCTTCAAAAGGCGAAGCAAAAAAAGCTGACGCTATATGGCTTCTGTGGTGCTCAATGTTTTGCACTTTACCCATAAATCTTACTTCGGGTAAACCCGATATGGCGGCAAGTTCTGCTTCAATAGTAGAAATTTTTTTTCTGTTTGCTAATCTTTCTTTTACAGCCGTAACACTACCCAAAGGATTTTTCAACAGGTATAACAGCTTTTTATTAAGCTTTGCATTGGGGTTTCTACCAATAGCAAAATAATCCACCTCTTCAAAACCAACACCTGCTTCTTTTAAACAAAACTGAATGGCTAAGGCAGGAAAACCAGCCCAGTGTTTTTTTCTTGTAAACCTTTCTTCCTCAATAGCCGCAATCATTTTCCCATTTACAAAAATGGCTGCAGATGCATCAGCATGATATGCATTAATTCCTACTATAATCATATTTTATTTAGTTAAATAGTCCATGATAAAATGGCACACTGTCTATGACAGTTATCCTTTAGCCAACAGCTTTCTACTACTCTTCTTCTCATAGATCCATATCAGCCCAAATATTGCTATATAGGCCACAATATTAAACCAGGTATGATGGTCCCAGCCAAAAGGAAAAGTTTT